>CAJWRL010000017.1 GCA_913046125.1 uncultured Gammaproteobacteria bacterium | reverse complement strand
ATCCTCTCTTGGCTCAAGCTTTCTTTTTGGCTTCCTTGCAGCACTTTCATTAATATTGTCTGCATCGTATTCACTTAAATTAGGAAAAAATGTTTTATTTGGGGATAACCAGAAAAATTCTCAAGGCTATTTAGAGTGTAAAAGTAATGAGAAAATAGTTTTAGGCACTTTAGTCATCTTTGTACTCTATTTGGGAATAAGTCCAGATTTATTATTTAATCTTTTGGATAAATCAGTCAGCGATATTATCTCGTCAATATCTTTAGGAAAGGCCTGATGGTTGAATTATTTTATATTCCCGAGGTAATACTTTCTGTTGGTGTTCTTCTGATAATTATAATCGACCTGTATCTACAGAAACATAAGTATATTTCATTTTTCTTGATACAGCTTTTGTTAATAATTGCATCATTGTATGCAATAACTGAAGTTCCACAACAAAACTATAGTTCCTATGAATTTAGTGAGTTTACTAGTTTGATCAAATTCATACTTCTTTTAGGATCGATAATTATTTTTCAATACACTTACCAACATCTAAACTATTTAAATAGTCTTAAGATTGAGTATTTCACTATTTCTATTCTAGGACTAGTTGGCACTATGGTAATGATCTCATCGTACAGTTTACTAATGCTTTATTTAGGAATAGAACTTTTATCTCTAGCGCTATATGCGCTTATTGGTTTTAACAAACACTCTGGATTATCTTCCGAGGCAGCTATAAAGTATTATGTTTTAGGCGCAATGTCATCTGGTATCCTTTTGTTCGGAATATCATTAATTTATGGATTCACTGGCTCTATCAATTATTTTGAAATTGCCGATCAAATTAGAAATATTAATAGTAACTCTGTTCAGTTTTTAGGTATCATTTTTGGGATAGTATTTATCACGGCAAGTTTATGCTTTAAGTTTGGTGCGGCACCATTTCACATATGGGTACCAGATATTTATCAAGGTTCACTAATAAGCACTACTATTCTCCTTAGCACTCTTCCCAAAATAGCAGTATTCATCGTCTTTCTAAAATTATATTTTATCCCATTTATGGCGCTGGAATATGTATGGTCAGATATTCTAGTCTTTATTGGTATAGCATCAATTATTATAGGTAGTATTTTTGCCCTTACTCAGGAAAATATTAAAAGACTTCTGGCATATTCTGCTATATCAAATATCGGTTTTATAATTCTAGCTATGGCACTAGTGTCTAATGATGGTCTTCATGCATCATTGTACTATACAATTGTTTATTCATTCACTGCTCTAGCTTCATTTGGAGTTGTGACACACATTACCTCTAATAGTCATGGAATTGAGAATATTTCAGATTTAGCTGGACTGTCAAAAACTCATCCATATTTTGCAATACTTATTCTTATTACGATGTTATCTTCGGCAGGTATACCGCCTTTAATTGGTTTTCACGCAAAGTTGATGGTGATTCAAGCTTTGATAAATAATAGTTATATTCTTCTTTCGATAATTGTGGTTCTGATGACTGTTGTATCTGCATATTACTATTTAAGAGTAATTAAAACCGTTTACTTCGAGGAGCGAGAGAACTTAATCTCCACATACACAAGTAGTAATATACTTTTATCAATAAATGTAATTTTACTATTAGGTTTAGGGATTTTTCCTTTTATATTGTTTGACACTACAAGCTTTCTTGTTAATCTTCTTGCAGTTATTTCTATTTAACTTGAAAATAAATCTCATAAACTATAGACTTCGAATCAGTGCGGGGTGGAGCAGTCTGGTAGCTCGTTGGGCTCATAACCCAAAGGTCGTAGGTTCGAATCCTGCCCCCGCGACCAAGAATCTGTAAATTTCTTTCGCATTCATTGTATTTTGATATACAATACATACAGGCTCCATTTGGGGCCATTTTAATGCGTATTTATGAATGATACTGAAGAAAAACTTATGAATAGACTCAATAATATTCTTGAGAACGATGTCGAAGCTATAAATGTTAAAATTTTCAGAGCTCGAAATCAAAAATTTATTGAAATTATGATTGAATCTGACCAAGGAGTCACGATCAACACGTGTGCGGAGGTAACAAAGGTCGCGCAGAATATTATAAAACTCGATAGCTTAGTTGATGATGATTATAGCATTGAGGTATCTTCACCAGGAATTAATAGGCCACTATTTGACATAAGGGATTTTATAAAATATCAAGGTGAAAAAGCGTTTATTGAGCTTAAGAGAAGCGTTAATAATCAAAAACGTTTTATTGGAGAATATAAAGTGATTAATAAAAAAATAACTTTTCCTAATCAAGATAATACCATTGAGATATCAATAGATGATATTAAAAAAGCTAACCTAATTAGGGAGATAAAAGTATGAATAAAGAGATTCTTCTCATCATCGATACTGTTTCAAATGAAAAAAATGTAGATAGAGAAATTATTATTGATGCCATGGAGCATGCATTGGCATCAGCTGTCAAAAAGAAATACAAACTTGATAATAAAACTCAAGATGAGATAGACGTACAGGTAACTATCAATCAAGATGACGGATCATACAAAACATTACGAAGATGGGAAGTAGTAGATGAAATGTTAGTTGATGACGAATATGAGATGAAAATGTTACTAGACTTAGCAAAAGAAAAAGACCCAAAAATAGAAGTCGGAGACTTCATCACTGAAGAAATTGAATCAGTTGAATTTGGAAGAATTGTTGCTCAGACCGCCAAACAAAATATTGTGTCACGATTGAAAGCTGCGGAGAGAAACAGAATTGTTGATCTATACTCTCCTAAAATAGGTGAGTTATTATTCGGAATTGTGAGGAGAGTTGATAAGAATAATGTTTTTTTAGATCTGAGTTCAAATGAAAGCGGAAGTATATCTGATGAGGCGATGATTTTAAAAGATAATTTAATTCCCAGAGAAATTATAAAGCCAGGAGATAGAATTAGAGGTTATTTAATGGATGTTCAATCTGAGTCTAGAGGACCACAACTTTATATCTCAAGAAAGTGTTCTGAGTTTTTAATTGAACTTTTCCGATTAGAGGTTCCTGAAGTAGGTCAAGGTATTATTGAGATACTCGGTGCATCGAGGGACCCTGGCGTAAGAGCAAAAATAGCTGTTAAATCCAATGATCCAAAGTTAGATGCTATCGGTGCGTGCGTTGGAATGAGGGGATCTCGGGTACAATCAGTTTCAAATGAACTTGCAGGAGAGAGAATTGATATTATTCCTTGGGACGATGATCCTGCGAAATTTGTAATAAATGCTATGTCACCTGCAGAAGTTTTATCAATCGTAGTAGATGAAACAAGTAAAACAATGGATATTGCTGTAGCAGAGGAGCAATTATCACAAGCAATCGGAAGAGGTGGACAGAATGTCAGACTTGCAAGTGAGCTCACAGGTTGGAATTTAAATGTTATGAGTAAAGATGAAGCTGATGACAAGAATACAAAAGAAGAGGAAGAAACTGCTGCAAAATTCCAAAAAGATCTTAATGTTGATAATGATGTGGCAAAGATCCTCGCTGAGGAGGGCTTTACAAGTATAGACGAGATTGCATTGTGTGAAATTGAGGAGCTCCAAGATATTAATGGTTTTGATAAAGAACTCGTAAGTGAATTAAGAAAAAGGGCCATTGATGAATACGAGATTCAACAAAAAGAGATTGATGACAAGAATTCATTAACTAATTTAGATAATTTAACCGATGATCAAGTCACTTTACTTAGAAATAGTGATATATTAACAATTAATGATATAGCAGACTTATCGATTGATGAACTGCTGGATATTATTGATATTTCGAATGAGACTGCTGGCAAAGTAATTATGCAAGCTAGAGAAAGCTGGTTTGATGAGGAAAATGACGGACAAAGATAACATAAAACTCAAGACAGACACTCTATCGCCAAGAAAAAGCGGTTCATCTGTGGGAGTACATGTTAAAAGAAAAAGAAAAATTATAGCAAAGCCATCAAGCAGCCCAACTCCTCACTCATCACGGACAATAAAAAAAGATGAAAAAAAAGAAATCGTAAAAGACAACCCCTCGCAGGAGATCACAATTTCAAAAGTATCTCCCTCTAAGGATGTTACTTCCCTAGATTCTAAATCTGCTAAGAAGCATAAAATAGATAAAGATGAAAAAATAGAAAAAATGGAAAACAAGGAGCTGCATCTAAAATCCCCAAGTTATAAAAAAGATAAAAACAAAAAAAATAAAGTGCAACTGCACGATATTCAATCCACGCATAAATTTGAGAAACCAACGGAGCCAGTTGTTAGAGATGTAAAAATCACTCAATCTATGACAGTAGCTGAACTAGCTAATCAAATGGCATTAAAGCATACCGACTTAATCGCAAAAATGATGAGTCTAGGAGTTATGGCGACTGTAAACCAATCGCTGGATCAAGATACCGCAGTACTTATTACAGAGGAACTCGGTCATAAACCTATAATAGTTCAAGATTCTGAGGATGATATAGCCCCCTTGGAGAAAATTAAGGTCACGGATGGAAAAACAAGAGCACCAATTGTTACAATAATGGGCCATGTTGATCATGGTAAAACTTCTCTTCTAGATTACATAAGAAAGTCGAAAATAACTGAATCCGAATCAGGCGGGATTACACAGCATATAGGTGCGTATCGTGTGAAGACTAACAATGGCGAAATTGCTTTCCTTGATACGCCAGGGCACGCAGCTTTTACGAGTATGAGAGCAAGAGGTGCTAAAGTAACTGACATAGTTATTTTAGTAGTTTCTGCAGATGACGGAGTTATGCCTCAAACTAAAGAGGCTATTGAGCATGCTAAGGCTGCAGAAGTACCTCTAATAATTGCAATTAATAAAATTGATAAAGAAAATGCTGATCAAGAAAAAGTGAAAAATGATCTTGCCGCGAACAATGTCGTCCCGGAGGAGTGGGGAGGCGATACAATTTTCGTACCAATTTCTGCTCTGACTGGAGAGGGGGTTGATTCACTACTAGATTCAGTCGTTTTACAGGCAGAAATCTTAGAGCTTAAGGCAGATGACAACGGGCCCGCAACTGGCGTAGTGATAGAATCATCATTAGACAAAGGAAAAGGTCCAGTAGCAACAGTACTCATACAGAATGGTCGATTAAATCAGAAAGACTTTGTATTAGTTGGCCAGACTTTTGGTAGAGTAAGAGCTCTATTCAATGAGTATAATAAGCCTGTAAAAAATGCAGGACCAAGCACTCCAGTCGTCCTCACCGGATTGTCAGCCACACCAAATGTTGGTGATCAATTAATATCAACTGATGATGAGAAAAAAGTTAAAGACATCGCATCATCTCGAGAGAAAAAGCAAAAAGAAATCGAGATGCAGTCCAAACAGAAAAATTTCTCGATTGAATCATTTGGTGATGAGTCAAATAATAAAAAAATTATCAATTATCTTGTAAAAACAGATGTACAAGGAAGCTGTGAAGCTATAATCAATAGTCTACAAAGTATTGATAATCCTGATGTTGGACTCGAAGTAATATATAGTGGAGTTGGAGGCATTACTGAGTCAGATATAAATTTAGCGATAAGTGCTGGTGCACATATCATTGGATTTAATGTTAGAGCTGATAGTAAAGCAAAAAAATTAATTGAAATGCATGATTTACCATTAAAATATTTCAGCATTATTTATGACCTGATAGATAGCGTTAAATTTGACTTATCTGGCGAATTAGAGCCAGAAATAAAAGAAGAAATTATAGGGATTGCCACAGTTAAAGATGTTTTTCGCTCATCGAAGCTTGGAGCAATAGCAGGCTCTATTGTATCTGAAGGCACTATCCAAAAAGATCAGCCTATTAGAGTTTTACGTGATAATACAGTAATTTATGAGGGAGAATTAGAATCTCTGAGAAGATTCAAAGAGGATGTAAAAGAAGTTAAAAGTGGTACTGAGTGTGGCATAGGAGTAAAAGATTACAACGATATTAAGTCTGGTGATCAAATAGAAGTATACAAAAGAACAGAAATAAAGCGTTCCGTATAGTCTACTATGAGTAGAATGAATAAAATTGAAGATCTCCTTCATAAAGAAATTGCAAACATAATTGTAACTCGTATTGATAATCCTCAAATTAAAAATACCGTCACCATTACGGACATAAAGGTCAGTAAAGATATAAGAAGCGCCATTGTCTTTTTTGTAACATTAGATAAAAATTTCAAGAAGATAGAAAAAATAATCAATGAACTTAAACCAACTATAAAATTTTACTTATCAAGAAATGTACATCTAAAAAGAATACCAGATATCAAATTCGTCTTTGATGATACGCTAATCAAAGGGCAGCGAATAAATAAACTTTTAGACTCTTTATGATAATTTTGAAGTGATAAACGGAGTTTTTTTAATTGACAAAGAAAAATTTCTTACTTCAAGTAAAATACTGGCTATTTTTAAAAATAGAACGAAGATAAAGAAAGCTGGGATTTTTGGTATTTTAGATCCTTTAGCAACAGGCATTCTTCCTATAGTAGTGGGCGAAGCGACAAAATTCATTAATTATATTCCTAATAATAATAAGACCTATGAAGTAAAGTGCAAACTGGGTGTATTTAGTCAGTGTGGTGATTATGAGACCGAACCAGTCACTTTTGAAAACGAGACTGAAATCATTAATAATCTATCGAGAGAAGTAATAGAAAGTACATTCAAGAGGTTTCTGGGCACATATCATCAAATGCCTCCGATGTATAGTGCTAGCAAACATAAAGGAAAACCCCTATATACATATGCAAGAAAAAATATAACAGTAAAAAGAGAATTAAAAGAAAGATATATTTATGATTTAAAATTCATTTCACTGCATGAGGACGTTTTGATTTTTAAAGTAATATGTTCTCCAGGCACTTATATACGAACACTTATTCAGGATATTTCAAAACTTTTGAATTTACATTCATGCCTTTTTGAATTGAACAGATGCAAGGTAGAGCCTTTTGAGAAATACTCAGCCATTAGCCTAAATGATATTAATAAAGACAACTTGGACAAATACAATATTAGTATCTCTGACATGCTCAAGAATATCCCTTGTATTAATTGTAATTCTAGAGAGATCGATAAGTTATACATGGGACTCAGCATTGAAAGGCAAAATTCAGCTGATATGTCAATCTGTAGGCTCATGGATGGTGAAAATGTCTTTCATGGGATTGGATATTTTAGAGAAAATATTTTGTATCCTAAAAGATTGATGAAAAAGTAATATTTCATTGGTATTACCAGTTGGACATGATAAAATCCTTTCGTTAAGTAATTAGAAAAAAAATAATGGCATTGAATAGCGATAAAAAAGTTGAAATTATAAAGAAATTCAAAAAATCTGATAAAGATTGCGGATCTAGTTCAGTTCAAATAGCTCTTCTCACAGAAAACATTAACAAACTTTCTGACCACTTTAATAAAAATAAAAAGGATAATCATTCGAGACAAGGACTCTTGAAAATGATTATGAAGAGAAGATCTCTCATGAAATATCTCAAAAAAACAGATATGAGTACTTATGAGAACCTAATAAAAGAGCTAGGACTAAGAAAATAATGCACACAAAAATTTTTGACCTTGGCACTCAATCTGTCAAAATTGAGACCGGCCTTATAGCGAAACAGGCTAATGCCTCAGCAACTGTCGACATTGATGGTACTGTTATTCTGGCAACAATCGTTGCTTCTTCAGAACCGAATGACAGAGATTTTTTCCCTTTGACTGTAAACTACAACGAAAAAACATACGCTGCTGGAAAAATACCGGGTGGTTTCTTCAAACGCGAGGGTAGACCTACTGAAAAAGAAACTTTGATAAGTCGTTTAATAGACAGACCCCTTCGACCATTATTTGCATCCACATATAATCAAGAAGTGCAAATAATCTTAACATTAGTTTCTATGAATCCAGAGATAGACCCAGAGATTCCTGCATTAATAGCTGCGTCAACAGTTGTTAAACTTGCCGGACTTCCTTTCAATGGAACACTTGGTGCAGTTAAAGTCGGGTTTGATAATGATCAATACATACTCAACCCTACATCTACTCAATTAGCCACTTCGAAACTAGATTTAACTGTCGCAGGTACAAGTAATGCAGTACTCATGGTTGAATCTGAGGCTGATCAGCTTACTGAAAAACAAATGTTAGATGCAGTTAATTTTGGTCATGACAAAATGCAAATAATTATTAAAGCTATAGATGAGCTTATAGCTGAAGTCGGGACCTCCCAACAAGAGGCTAAAGAACCTGAAGATAACTCTGACTTATATGATTTAATTAAATCTTCCTATGGTGAAAAGATATCATCTGTCTATCAGATCATCGAAAAACAAGAAAGATATGAAAAGTTATCACTTCTAAAAGATGAAGTCATAAAAAATCAACTAAATGAAGAAGAAGACAACTCTGAAACGATTTCTAAAGTTTTTGACAATCTTAAAAAAGACATTGTTAGAGAACGTATCCTATCCGGTGAAAAAAGAATTGACGGAAGAGATTCTAACACTGTCAGACCAATAAGCGTTCAAACTGGAGTCTTACCTAGAACTCATGGTTCGGCGTTATTCACACGAGGAGAAACTCAGGCGTTAGTTGTAACAACACTTGGTACTAATAAAGACGCTCAAATTATTGATTCTCTCAGTGGCAAAATAGAGGATTCATTCATATTTCATTACAATTTCCCACCATATTCTGTTGGCGAGATAGGGATGATTGGTTCACCAAAAAGAAGAGAAATTGGTCATGGAAAACTTGCTCGAAGGGGTGTTCAGGCAGTAATGCCCTCTCAAGAGGACTTTCCTTATACAGTTAGAGTCGTATCTGAAATCACTGAATCAAATGGATCTAGCTCCATGGCATCAGTTTGTGGTTCAAGCTTATCTATGATGGATGCTGGAGTACCATTAAAAGCCCCTGTCGCAGGAATTGCTATGGGATTAGTAAAAGAGGGTGATAGACACGTTGTATTGACTGACATTCTTGGAGACGAAGATCATCTTGGTGATATGGATTTCAAGGTAGCTGGGACAGCTACTGGTATCAATGCTTTACAGATGGATATCAAAATTGATGGTATCACATCAGATATAATGGAGACTGCACTTAATCAGGCGAAAGAGGCGAGACTACATATTTTAGATGAGATGAACAAAGAGCTCAGTACTGCACGTGAGGATGTATCAGAATTTGCACCAAGATATACGCATATGAAGGTCGATCAATCAAAAATTGCAGAGGTTATTGGTAAAGGTGGCGCTGTAATTAAGTCAATTGTCGAGCAAACTGGCGCAGTCATTGATATTAATGATGACGGAGTGATAAAGATAGCTGCATCTGACCAATCAAAAAGTGATCACGCTAAATCTATTATTGAGGAGATAACAACTGGCCCTCAGGTTGATAAGATTTATGAAGGAAAAGTAGCGAAAATAATGGACTTCGGTGCTTTTGTAGCAATTACACCTAATAAAGATGGTCTGGTTCATATATCGCAAATTAGTGAAGAGAGAGTGAAAGATGTTAAGGACGTTCTGTCCGAGGGTGATATGGTCAAAGTAAAAGTCTTGGAAGTTGACAAGCAAGGTCGCGTCAAGCTTACAATGAAGGGTATAGATCAGAATACCTAATCAATTAGAGTCTTTTCCATTTTCTCATGACGTTCTTGTGCTTCGATTGATAATGTCGCAATTGGTCTTGCCTCTAATCGTTTAATACCTATCGGCTCACCTGTATCCTCACAATAACCATATGACCCATCATCGATTCTACTTAAAGCTTGGTCAATTTTTGATATCAACTTTCTCTCTCTATCTCTTGTTCTGAGCTCTAATCTAAATTCTTCTTCTTGAGTAGCAGCATCATTAGGATCTGATAGTTTCGAAGAATCCTGTTTCATATGATCCATAGTTTTCTCTGCTTCAGTCATGAGCATTTTTTTCCAGGAGAATAAGATATTTTTGAAGTGTTCTGTTTGTTGAGGAGACATGTATTCTTCGCCTTTTTTCGGCTTATATGGTTTGAAATCAAGATATTTTTGGAGATTAGTTGCTGCCATATTGATAGATCATTTTGCTACTAGTTTAATGCTATATCAAGTCTTTTTTTTCTCTCTATACACGTCAACATACCCATCTGCCATCTCAATTTTTAAATGTTCATTATTTTTAGCAAGTATAGAATTTTTAATGATTCTATATTTTTTATCTCGAATGATAGCATAACCTTTTTTTAGTATAATCTTGGGATTTGATTGGTGAATTTGTTTGGCCTTCAATTTAACTAACTCGCTCAATTGATTTACTTTATCAGAAATATTTCTCTCAATTATCTTTAGATCATTACTTATATTTTTCGAGTAAGTAAAATTCTTATTCCTTATCATTTGATGAACTTGTTTACTATGTAAGATCTTGCTATCGAGAGATAATTGAATATTTTTTATCGTCTTGGTGGTTAGATTTTTTATTAGACTTAGACTAACTTTGAATTCCCTATGAAATGACTTAACTTTTTTGTCTGGTGCATTCATTTTTAGTATAGAAAATATACTACTGATTTTATCTGATAAATAAATCTGTCTTTGTTTTTGAGCTTTGTTAATTGCAATATCAAGCTGAGATATGTCTTGTCTTAGCACATTGCAGTCAGGGACTGCTTTAACAGCTGCAGCTGTTGGTGTCTCTTGAGCCGAGTCTGCAGCATAATCGGCTAGAGTTATATCTGGTTTATGACCTATACCTGTTATCGTGGGTATCCTTGATTCTGAAATCTCTCTAACTAAGTTCTCATCATTGAATGCCATTAAATCTTGTAATGATCCTCCGCCTCGTACAATAAGTAGTACATCTACAATATTATCTTTATTAATCTTGTTTATCATTTTTGCTAAGTTCATTGGGGCTGATACTCCCTGGACTGTTGATGGGTATATATATACTTTAGCGAGTGGATATTTTTCCTGTAATTTTGAGCAAACATCCTTTAAAGCATGACTATCTTCCGCAGTGAGAATACCAATCTTCTCTGGAAACGTAGGTATATCTTTTTTAAGATCGAAAATTCCCTCTTTAGAGAGTTTTGATTTCAATCTTTCAATTTCCTTCTTTAAAAACCCATCTCCAAATTCTGAAATATCAGAGACATTCAATTGAAATTTTCCGAATCCTGAGTAAAAATCAACTTTAGCATTAGCTATGACTTGCATATCTGTATAGTCTGCGACTTTGATATTTCGATGTTCATTTTTCCAAATTACACATTCAACTGTGTATTTTCCATTCTGATCTCTTAGTTTAAAATATTGATGCCCTCTAGAGGCCCTTAAGTCAGTAATCTCACCTTTAACAGATATCGGATACTCAAAAGCAAGCAGCATTGCTTCTCTTGCTTCTTGGTTTAACTCAGATACTGTATATATTTTCATCTTTATACTTTTCGGATAATGCTTTTATATGTATAATATAGAATGGTAGCAAGATCACATCAATCGAGATCTAAAGTATTTTCCGATGAGTCTCTAGCGTTTGATGACGTTCTACTTGTTCCAGCTTACTCTGATATACTTCCAGTCAACGTTGATTTATCTACTCAGCTCACCAGAGAGATAGGCCTTAAAATCCCTATTTTATCTGCTGCGATGGATACCGTGACGGAGTCCCAAATGGCGATCAGTCTAGCCAGTGAAGGTGGGGTCGGCATCATTCATAAAAACTTATCAGTTGAAGATCAAGCAAAGCAAGTAAGGTTTGTAAAAAAATATGAGAGTGGTGTGATTAATGATCCAATTACTGCAAAAGCGAACTCAACGGTACAAGAGATTAATAACATCACTGAAAAATACGGGATTTCTGGTGTCCCGATCGTAGATAAAGACAAGCTAATTGGGATTGTCACAAATAGAGATCTCAGATTTGTTGAGAATATCAACACTAAAGTGACATCTATAATGACACCGAAAGAAAAACTAGTAACTGTAAGTGAAAATTATTCAAAAAAGCAAGTCATACAACTACTTCGCGCTAATAGAATTGAAAAGATACTTATCGTGAACAAGAAAAATCAACTGAAAGGAATGATTACTTTCAAAGATATTCAAAAATCATCTACTTATCCTAATGCATCGAAAGATACTAACGGTAGTTTGATTGTCGGAGCAGCGGTGAGTACTAATTCAGAGTCTATCGATCGTATCCATGCGCTGGTAAATGAAAATGTTGATGTCATAACAATCGATACCGCACATGGTCATTCAAAGTCTGTTATAGACATGCTGAAATTTATTAAGAAAAATTATCCATCTCAACAAGTAATTGCCGGTAACATTGCTACAGCCGATGCTGCAGAATCACTTATAAAAAACGGAGCAGATGCTATTAAGGTTGGGATTGGACCCGGATCCATTTGTACCACTAGGATAGTTGCAGGCGTTGGAGTTCCTCAATTATCTGCAATATATGAGTGTGCAAAAATTTCTAAAAAATTCAAAATACCACTCATTGCAGATGGAGGTGTACGTTATTCCGGAGACATAGCGAAAGCAATTGCTGCTGGGTCTGATACAGTTATGTTGGGAGGACTGTTAGCTGGCACAGATGAAGCACCCGGTGAAGTCGAGATGTTTGAGGGAAGGACTTATAAATCCTACAGAGGTATGGGCTCAATTGGAGCTATGCAAAGTGGGTCAAAAGATAGATATTTTCAAGAACACCATAATGAAAGTAAAAAACTTATCCCAGAAGGGATTGAGGGCCGCGTTCCGTATAAAGGCACCATGAAATCTATTCTTCATCAGTTAACAGGAGGACTGAAATCAAGTATGGGCTATTTGGGCTGTAAAAATATTAAATTAATGAAAACGAAAACAAATTTCATCAAAGTATCCAGCTCATCAAAAATTGAGAGCCATACACACGATGTAGCTATTGTTAAAGAGCCTCCGAACTATCAGTCTAGATAATGACCAGAAGTAGGGATTTAATACTCATTTTAGATTTTGGGTCACAATACACTCAACTTATTGCCAGGAGAATTAGAGAGCTTGGTATTTTTAGTTTAGTAGAGCCATATAACATTTCTGTAAGTAAAATTAGAGAGTTAAATCCCAAAGGTATAGTGTTAAGCGGAGGTCCAAATTCAGTCAATTTTAGAAAAACTTTGAGGCCCAGGAAGGATATATTTAACCTTAAGATCCCAATTCTAGGCATATGCTATGGTATGCAATTGATAGCAAAAGAATTTGGAGGCACCGTAGTAAAGTCTGTAAAAAAAGAATTCGGGCACTCTATATTTAAAATAAATAAAAAAATAAATTTATTCAATGGATGTAAGAATAATCTTAAGCAATGTAGTGTTTGGATGAGTCATGCTGATAAAGTTGATAAGTTACCAAAGGGATTTATAGCTGTAGGGAGTAGCACAAACTCAAAAATTGCAGCGATTTACTCCAGTAAAATGAATATTTTTGGCCTTCAGTTCCATCCGGAAGTGACTCATACAAAAATAGGGAAAAAAATACTCGATAACTTTAGTAAAATATGTGGTTGTAAAAAATCATGGACGGCAAGTAGTATTAGTAAAAGCCTAATAGAAAAAGCTAAACAAGATATAGTAAACGAAAAAGTAATTCTTGCACTATCTGGTGGCGTCGACTCTTCAGTTGTTGCTGCGATTCTCAGCAAAGCAATCGGAAAACAGTTAACATGTATCTTTATTGATACAGGCCTTCTTAGAAAGAATGAGGTAAATGAGGTAAAAAAAATCACAAAATCACTAAACATTCAATTGAAAATTATTGATGCATCGAGGATATTTTTACTGAGATTGAGAGGTGTTTCAGATCCTGA
>CAJWRL010000016.1 GCA_913046125.1 uncultured Gammaproteobacteria bacterium | reverse complement strand
TCTTGGGAGCGATTGATGATCTCATTTGCGCGTTACTTATCGCGATACTACAAATCTCTTCAGATATCTCAGAGTGATTATTCAGCCATAACTCCAGTCTGTCCTTGAGTTGAGTGGTCAATTTTGAACCTATTGATGTTGACTGTAATTTATTTTTTGTTTGGCCAATAAATTGTGGGTCTGAAATCTTTATGGAGAGGAGATATGAGGTATTTTTCCAAATATCATCAGGTATAATTTTTGTGTTTTTAGGAGTCAATTTATGAGAAGTCATAAACTCTCTGATAGAGTCAGTTACTGCTGACTTGAGAGAGTTTACATGAGTCCCTCCATCAGAAGTAGGTATCAGATTGACGTAACTATCTTGTATAGTCTCATTTGAATCTTGGTGCCAACATAAAGTAGATGTCAGTTCAAATTGATCTGTATCAAGCTCTACTAAAATTGGTTGCTTAGGCAATAGATCAATATCTTTAAGGGAATTTTTTAAATAAGTATCTAGAGAACCGCTGTGACAATAAACTTTTTCTTCTTTGCGATATTTGAGATCAAAAATTTTTATCTTTAAGCCGGGTTTAAGGATGGATTTTGCCTCTAGTAGTTTATGCAATCTATTCATATCAATAGCATCGTTATCAAAATATGTTGAATTTGGCTTAAAAGTGATCGTAGTACCATGAGATTTTTTTTGAGTTTTAGATACTTTTGTTAATTTTTTGCTAATTAGTCCATTTTTAAAAACTATCTCATAGACATCAGGATCATCGGCTCTTTCAACGTTGACAGTTAATGTCTCGGAGAGTGCACTGACAACAGATACTCCAACTCCATGTAAGCCTCCTGAATATTTATAATTTTTATTACTAAACTTAGCGCCTGAGTGAAGATTCGTCATAATGACTTCGACTCCAGATTTCTTATACTCCGGGTGTATATCAACAGGCATCCCTCTTCCGTCATCTTTAACAGTGAAAGAGCCATCCTTATTGACTGTGATATCGATATTGTTACAGAAGCCAGCAATAGACTCATCTACGCAATTATCGATTACTTCTTGAAGTAAATGGTTAGGTGTTGATGTATCAGTGTACATACCAGGTCTCTTTTGAACTGGTTCGATACCTTTTAAAATTTCTATATCAGATGCGGTATATGTCTTTTTAACCATGTTGTGTATAATAAGATTACACTATCCCGAATATAATATAAATGAATTATGTTTTTTATGATTTTGAAACATCTGGATTAAATTTCTACTTTGATCAGCCAATTCAATTAGCAGCTAAACTTGTAGATGAGAACTTCCATGTGCTCGATGAGCTTAATGAGAAGTGTAGACTGAGAGATGGAGTTATACCCTCACCTACAGCAATGCTTATTACAAAAACTGATCTTAGGGATCTTGATACCAAACAATCCTTCTATGAGTTCATGGACAAAGTACATCAAAAACTAACATCATGGTCACCTGCTGTATTTATTGGTTATAACAATATTAATTTTGATGAAAAGTTTTTGAGGTCGAGCTTATATCATTCACTTCATGCTCCGTATTTAACAAATACAAATAACAATTCACGGATAGATTTATTTAAAATAATTCTATCATTATGCAACTTAAATAAATCATATATAAACATACCTGTAGATAAGGAAAAAGGAAGAAAGAGTCTAAAGCTGGAAAAGCTTGCTGCAAATAATAAGGTCAAACATGAATTTGCTCACGATGCAATGAGTGATGTTGACGCTACGCTAGGTGTCGCAGAGATCATCAAAAAAAATGATGCAGACTTTTGGGATCATCTGATGATTTTTCGAAATCACAATAATGTAAGAGAGTTTCTTGAGGAAAATAAAATATGTTTCATTCCGCCAACAACTTCCACAGGTGAATACACTCCCGTTTGCTTTCTTACAAGTAACCCAGATAATGCAAAAGAGCTAATTTTCTTCAACTTGTGTGAGGAAGTGACAGAGGATATTCTCACCTCAAGAACAAGAAATATAGGATCGTTATTTAAAAATAAAATTCTAAAAAAAATTAAAAGTAATGATTATCCTATATTACTCAAGTATGATCATCTTGATGATGTACACAAACAGAAGTTTTCAATAAATGAAAATAATTATGATGCTAAGTTTAACTTACTAAATTCAGCAAGTAATTTTATTATGAACATAAATCAGTATCTTGTGGATCAACTTGCAGATTATCAAGTTGATAGTAGAGATTATTTGTCAGCATCAGAGCATGTAGATGAGATGCTCTATAATGGTTTTACTGGACCAAGTGATTGGGCATTGATAAAAAAAATTGATGGGCTTAATAAAATAGATGATATTTTGACTAAGCTTGGAACGCTCGAAGATAAAAGATTAGTCGAGTTATATAAGAGAAAGCTCTACTCTGATAAGAAGGAGCTCTTGACTCAGGAAAATATCAGTAATTACAGAGACTACATAGCTAATAAAATTTTTAATGATTCTGAAAAAGTGCCTTGGACTACCATTTCAAAGGCAAAAGCGGAACTTGTGAAAGCATCCAATGATAGTAGATTCGCTGACATGAAAGATGAAGTTGAAATTATCAAAAAGTATATTGATGATCTAGAAAAAGACTTTAGTTCTTAATAAATGCAAGTATTTTCTCATAACTCTGATATCCCGGAATAATTCTACCATCCTCTAAAAATATTGTTGGAGTGCCCTCAACGGACAATGCACCAGCATACTCAAAGTTCCTATCAAGAGGATTTATACATGTTGTATTATCATCTATCAAATCTCCTTGAAATATACTATCAATGGCTTCTAGTCTATTGTCGGCGCACCATGCGGATACAAGTTGTTCATAAGCATCAACGTCTTTCCCATTTCTAGAAAATAAAACATATCTAACCTCAATATTATTCTCAAGAAGTCCAGATAGCTCATTATGTAACTTCTGACAATATGGACATGATGCATCAGTAAAGATAGTAAGAACATAATCTGTTTTGTCAGGCTTGTATATTACTTGATAACTTTGATCAATTGAATTAATTACTTTTAAACGTTGCTCCATTTTAGTATTTTCAGTAATGCTTTCTTTAGTGTCTAAATCAATCACACTACCAACTATTAAATATTTACCATCATTTGTTGCATAATATATTTGATTATTAATAATAATCTCATGAAAATTTTCATCTATTTTTTTGAGGCTCTCTATTGATACATTTGGGTATGCATCTGAAACAATTTTATTTATATCAGCATCTTCTTTTTTAGCGCATGATACGAACAATATTAATGATAGCGTTATAAATATACTTTTCATGATTAGCCTCTAGGATGATATTTTTGATGAAATTTTACAAGCCTATCTTTTGCAATATGTGTATATATTTGTGTTGTAGACAGACTCGCATGACCCAATAGCATCTGTACAGTTCTCAGATCTGCTCCGTTATTAAGTAAGTGTGTTGCAAAAGCATGTCTCAGATTATGAGGTGATATATTTTTATTAATCATTGATTCTCTAGCATATTTTTTTATCATCTCCCAACAAGATTGTCGTGTAATGAGATTTCCGTTTTCTGATATGAACAACATATCTATATTATTATTAGCTTTGATCTTAGACCTATAAGTATCAATGTATGTAATTAGTAAATTCATAGCAAAAGATCCGATTGGAACAAGCCGTTCCTTATTGCCCTTTCCTCTAATTTTGAGAAATGGTTGCTCAGGTAATATTTGATTTACCTTTATATTCAACAATTCTGAAATTCTAAGGCCGGCAGAATATAGCAACTCAAGAATACATTTATCTCTCATGCCATTAGCGTTATTTTGATTAGGGGCATTCAAAAGCTTCTCAACCTCGCCCTCAGATATAATAGTTGGTAATTTTCTCCTTTTTTTTGGGTTCTCAATGAGGATTGCTGGATTATCCTTAATAATTTCTTTGTTTTGTAAAAATGCATAAAAAGACTTAATACATGTTATGGTCCTTTGAATTGTACTCACTGTAGAACCGTTATCTAATTTTGACGCAAGATAATTATTAATAAGTATTCTATCGACATGGAGTAAATCGTGATTTCTCGATACTAGCCATTTCAGAAAGACTGTGAGATCTGATTTGTATGCTTGTAGTGTATTTTTTGCTAGATTTTTTTTATATGAGGCATCGTTACAATAATGATCTATATATTCCAGTGACTTTGAATTATCTAATAAAGACATAATATTTGATATACTAATATAATATAGATTATATGAAAAAAATGAAAGATAGCTGTTTTAATGAATTTGATCCTAATGCGATGAGCGTAGAGGCTGCTTTAGAAAACATTTTAAAATCTATTAGTAGCATCAAGACTAGTGAATATGTTGATCTCAAGAGTGCATACGGGAGAATTTTATCAAAGAACATAAAATCAAAAATCAATGTGCCAAACTACAAAAATTCAGCAATGGATGGCTACGCGGTTAATGTGAGTGATTTCAATGAAAAAAATAAAACTTATGACTGTATTGGTGAATCTTTCGCAGGAAATCCGTTTTTAAAACCAGTTAAAAAAAATCAAGCTATAAAGGTTATGACAGGAGGCATGGTACCCTCTGGCTGTAATGCAGTCGTTATGAAAGAACTGATTACACAGAAAGGCAGAATTATAACTACGAAATCTAAAATTATTAAAGATCAAAACATCAGGTTTCCTGGAGAGGACATCAAGAAAAATGAAATTGTTTTGAAAGCTGGTAAAGAGATTGATGAGATTGACATCGGCATACTAGCATCCTTGGGAATCGATAGAGTGTCTGTTAAAAAAAGGCCTATAATAGGTTTTGTGTCAACAGGAGATGAATTAGTAAGTATCAAGAAACCAATAAAGATCTCGCAGGTCTATGATAGTAATAGATATCTTTTACATGGGCTTCTTAAGAAATATCCTGTTGAAATAAAAGACTATGGCGTAGTGAAAGATAAGATAAAATCAATTGAAAAAAAATTTTTAGAGGCTTCATTGAATTGTGATGTTCTTATTACAACCGGCGGAGTTTCAGTGGGTGATGCTGATTATGTAAAAGAGGTTCTAGAAAAACTTGGGAAAGTAAATTTCTGGAAAATTGCTGTTAAACCTGGTAGACCTCTAGCTTATGGTAAAATAAAAAAGTGTATCTTTTTTGGGCTTCCTGGAAATCCGGTTTCAGTTGTAGTTACATTTAATCTTTTTGTAAATGCAGCATTAAATAAATTAATGGGGAAAGGTCAAGATCACACCTTATCATTGGAGGCCGAGTTATTGACGAGTGTAAAAAAAAGAAAAGGTCGTAAGGAATATAAGCGAGGAGTCTTAATTAGTAAGAAGAATAAATTATATGTCAGAAAGTCGGGACTACAGGGATCAAATATCCTTTCATCTGTCAAAGACGCTAATTGCTATATTGAACTAGGTGAGAACATGAGGGAGGTTCCTAAAGGAGCAAAAGTAAAAGTATTGCCATTTAAATTGACCAGTGAGTATTATGAACACTAAAGTTGGACTTTTTAAAAGATTGTTAGTAAATTTTTATGATTTGATATTGTTATTCGCAGTATTATATTTTTTTACTATTCCGATTATTTTGTTATCTAAAGGCAATGCGGTTCTTGATAATATTTTCTACCAAACATATCTTATTGCAATCATATTTTTATATTACGCTTGGTTTTGGAAAAGATATAATCAAACACTTGGTATGAGAATCTGGAAGATAAAAATATATAGCAGATACTCATTAGAGATTTCATACATGCAGTCTCTAAAAAGAATAATCGTTTCTCTTCTGGGTGGTCATATTTTATTATTAGTTAGTAATGAATCTCTACAAGATAAAATATCTCAAACCTACCTCGAAAGAGTTGATTAAATTGGAATATCTTTCTTTACTAACGAATTAAATAGATATATGCCAATTGCAATAAAGAGAACCATGGATATTAAAACACTTGCTAGTGCAGGAATACCGATAATTAAAGATAAGTTAGTTATGATACTTGTCAATACAAAATAAGTTATACCAAATAAGACTCCAAATATTAATCTTTGACTCTGGTTTGTGGACCGCATCCTAGTGAATAAGAAAGGTAATCCTATGAAAACTATAATGCAACACGAGAAAGGTAATAGGACTTTTTTCCAAAAGATAACTTTATGATTTTCATAAGGGATACCAGCTGTGTTGTGATAATTGATATTTCGATATAGATCTTGTATCGATATATATCTTTTTTTATTAAACTGGCTTTTTAATATCTCAGATGGCACAAAGTCATCTGACTTTAAAAAATAAGATTCCTCAGTTGATACTTTATTTAAGTTCGTATCGTGAATTTCAACATTTTTGAGAGTCCATTGCTGATTATAAAAACCTTTTTCAGCAGAAATTACTGATGTTAGTGATCCATCTCGTATATTATAAATAACAATATTCTCTAGCCTTTTGTCTGTGATAATTTTGTTTATATTTACAATATAGTTACTGGACTTGAACCATAAGCTTTTGTCTGATAACGCTTTATTCAAAGATATATTTTTTAGTGATTGTGCTTCATTTGAATATTTAGGTGCAATTAGATTAATTATGATAGTCAACATTGCTGAAATAATAAATGTCTGAAAAATAATTAGGTATATAACTTTTTTTATTCCAATGCCGTGGGAGTTTATAGCGACAAATTCAGAATGATAAGCCATAGAACCAAATGAAATCATACTCCCTATAAGTAAAGCATATGGGAAAATATCCAAAATATTTTGTGGAATTAGATAAATAACGTAATTAAATAGAACAGAAATTGTGTATTGATGGGACCCAATATTCTTAAGCTCTGCAATAAATACTAATAAAAGATTAATCCCTAGAAGAACGGTTATTGCTAGAGAAAAACCTATTAAATATTTCTTCAGCATATAAATCGATATTTTTCTCATTTTAGTTGACTGCCGTCATGGTGCATTTATAGAGGGCGAATGTAAAATAAAGGTATGATGAGTGTAAAAAAAAGGCAATCATCATGAGATCAAATTTGCTCGATGCAGAACTAGAGGCTAACTGAATGATAATTATATAACTAAAATAGATCAAAGCTCCTATAAAAATATTTCTGTATTTATCATTTTTTTTTGCATAGTTGCTCAAGGGAATTGCTAAATACGCCAATATTAAACTAGCAATTATAATAGATGCTCTACTAAATATCTCTTTAGCTGATAATAAATCAGTCATATTAGCTAATTCAAAAAAAGATTTAGACTCAACATCCATGCTAGAAAACTCAGGAATCTCATTCGCTAGAATCATATCTTGGGTTGAGTATTCAGTTGAGCTAAAGCTGCCGTCAGGATTAAAAACATATGATATGCCATTATTCAAACTAATATTATTAGAATCGATTTCATTTGATGTGACTCCTGATGATATATCTATCCGTGTGCCAGACTTTGATATTGATCTTATAAATATGTTAGCTAATTCGCTATTTTCTTTATTGTTAATGTAAACTACTTTTGAATTATCGTTACTTATATTGAAACTACCCTCATTAAGAGAATAAATCTTTTGCTCATAGGATATTTGGTGTTCGATTTTAGACCTATGCTCTACAGCTAAAGGCGCTAAAAAAAATTTCAAAATAATCATGAAAACAGTAACAAGTATAATAAGTATGGAAAGTATTCTTGCCAGGTGATAATTTGAAAAACCATTCAGTTTTATTATTGTCATTTCATTGCTAACGTAAAGCCGATTAAGAGTGATAATAATACCAAAAAAAAGACTCAGTGGAATAATAATTGGTGAGTACTGAACAACTTTTAGAGCTAGTAGTTCGATCAAAAAAATAGAGGGAATATCGCCCTCATTGACATCCTCAACCAAACGCAATCCAGTGTTGGCTAGAAGAATAAACAAAAGAACTGCAAAAACAGCAATTGATGCTTTAGTACAATTTTTGTATAAATATTGGCTAATTAAATTCAATGTAGTAATTACATGATCGCATAAAAATGTTAACCTATTTTATTAATTATTATAACTTTATTATATGGAAATATCATGAAATACACGAAATTTGACAAAAGTAAAAAATATGGCCTAAATATCATTTTCGTATTTGAGGACAACCTCACTTCTATTAATCGAGTTGTTAACAAAGGTCCCGCTTACGATGATGTAAAGATGTCTATATCTAGTAAAGTTATTACAGGCAAGTCAGGATCACGTAACATGCTGGCAAGTAAAATGTATGAGAACGGCTATTACTTTATTGGATTAGGGAACAAAAGTGAGTTAACAATCCAAGGATTTGAAAAGAATTTTAGAGCAGCTCTTCAAGAGATCAATTCATATAAGATATCTACTATTTCTATTGATTTAACGAATCTCAAAATAAAGAACTTCGATATTGTAAGTGCTTCAATCATAGAAATTGAGAAATCACTATATTCTTATAAAGGTACTACCACTTCAGAATTAAAAAATTGTGCATTAAAAATTTCATCTACTTTGAATGATAGACAATTTAACAAAACTATTTCAGATTCGATTGCAGTATCTAATGGAATAAACAAGGCTAGGATGCTTGGTGACACACCTTCGAATATATGTAACCCGACTTTTTTAGCAAAAGAAGCAAAAAAACTCGAAAAAATTCATAAAAGTATCAAAGTTGAAATTTTAGACGAAAAACAAATGCGATCACTTAAAATGGGTTCGCTTTTATCTGTCTCTCAGGGAAGTAAGCAGCCAGCTAAGCTAGTAATCATTAAATATACTCCTATCAAGAAAAAACAACCTATTGTTTTGGTTGGTAAAGGTATAACCTTTGACACAGGTGGGATTTCTTTAAAACCATCAGCAAATATGGATGAGATGAAATATGATATGTCTGGAGCGGGCTCGGTGATAGGTACTATGCAAGCATGTGCAGAGATGAATTTAAAAAATAATGTGATTGGTATTCTTGCTTGTGCAGAGAATATGCCAGGAAGTCAAGCTACCCGTCCCGGTGATGTAGTAACAAGCATGTCGGGAATAACAATTGAAATTCTAAATACAGATGCCGAGGGAAGATTAGTTTTATGCGATGCACTTACATTTTGTAAAAAATATAAACCAAGGTACATTTTAGATATGGCAACACTGACAGGCGCATGTCTCGTTGGTCTGGGGAAATACCCTTCTGGGTTGTTTTCAAATAGCAGTGAGCTTAGCTCCAAAATAAAAAAATCTGCAGATAACACTGGGGATCGTGTTTGGGAGCTGCCCCTCTATCAAGACTATTTTGATGAGTTAAAAACAAATTTTGCGGACATTCAAAACATAGGCGGTAGATATGGCGGAGCGATTACTGCAGCTGCTTTTTTAGCTAATTTTACAAAAGATCAGAAATGGGCCCATTTAGATATTGCAGGTACGGCATGGGAGATAGGTCAAGACAAGGGTTCAACGGGCAGACCTGTCAAACTTCTGACTGATTTTGTCATGACAAATAAATAAATTGAAATCGACAGTAAATTTCTACTCACTAGAAAAAAATCAGGATCTTCATCTATCTATCTGTTCTCTCATTAGAGAATTATATAAGTTGGGCGGACAAATTATAATTTGTGATTCTCATTATAATTTAGAAAAAATTGATAAATTACTCTGGACTTTTGAACAAAATAGTTTTCTACCTCATAAAATCTATGAGCCGAGAGCAACACTGGATACTCCAATTCTACTTTTAACTGAAAAGTATTTAAATAATCTGTTAATATTCAAAGAGTATGATTCGATAATAAATAATCTTGACGAACCAATTGTTCAGGCTGAAAGTGATTTTAAAGTGTATGAGTTTGTAGAGAGCTCTGAAGAGAAAAAAATTATTAGTAGAAAAAAGTATACGATTTATAAGAATAACAATTTTGATCTAAGTCATAAAAAATATAATGGATAAACAATATAAGCCTAGAGACATCGAGCAGAAAATCTATGAATCATGGGAAAAACATAAATGCTTTTTGCCAAAGGATTCCGCCTCAAAATTTTCAATTGTTTTGCCTCCTCCCAATGTAACAGGGACTCTCCATATGGGTCATGCATTTCAACATACAATTATCGATGTTTTAGTTAGATATCATCGTATGCTTGGAAAAAGCGTATTGTGGCAACCTGGAACAGATCATGCAGGTATTGCGACACAACTTGTTGTTGAGAATAGGATTAGTAATTCAGGTATCAATCCTAAAACACTCAGCAGAGAAAAATTTATTGATGAAGTTTGGAAGTGGAAAGAGTTATCTGGTAATTCTATTATCAATCAAACAAAAAGAATTGGCTCATCTGCAGACTGGTCTAGGAATAGATTTACTATGGATGATGGGCTGTCAGAGATTGTAAGAAATATCTTCATAGAGTTATATAACAATAAATTAATTTATAGAGGGAATCGACTCGTCAATTGGGATATAAAACTTCAGACTGCCATCTCTGATCTCGAGGTAGTTAATGAAGAGAGAGAGGATTTTCTCTATCATCTCGAGTATGGAGTTAAAGACTCTGTTGATAAAATCATCGTTGCTACAACAAGACCAGAAACATTCTTCGGTGATTCCGCTGTTTGTGTTAACCCGTCTGATACAAGACACAATAGATTGATAGGCAAGAAGATAATATTGCCCATGATAAATAGAGAAATACCTATCATAGGTGATGATATAGTTGATATGGAATTTGGTACAGGCTGTCTCAAAATAACACCGGCACATGACTTCAATGACTATAAGATTGGTAAGAAGCATAATCTTGAATTTATCAATATCCTAAATAAAGATGGGGGGCTGAACGAGAATGTTGCAAAAAAATATATCGGAAGAAATATCCACGATGTTAGAGAGGATCTACTTGAAGATTTAGAAAGTCTCGGAGTTTTCAAAGAGAAGGTTCCATACAAGAATACTGTTCCTGTCGGTGAGAGGACTGGTGAGGTAATTGAGCCTCTTCTTACAAATCAATGGTTTATGAATATGAACGATCTAGCAAAAGATGGTATTAGGGTGGTCAAAGAAAAAAAAGTAAATTTTGTACCTGAACATTGGGAAAAAATATATTTCAACTGGCTTGAAAACATTGAAGATTGGTGCGTTAGCAGACAAATTGTATGGGGACATAGGATTCCAGCTTGGTATGATATTGAGGGAAATGTTTATGTTGGTAATGATGAGGAAGATATTCGTATTCGACATAACTTATCAGATGCAATAAGTTTATCTCAGGATACTGATGTTTTAGATACATGGTTCTCCTCAGCACTATGGCCTTTTTCTACGCTAGATTGGAAAAAAGATGATGCTGTTTTTCAAAGATATTTTCCTACTAATTTACTTGTTACTGGTTTTGATATCATTTTTTTTTGGGTTGCACGAATGATCATGATGAGTTTGAAATTTACAAAGGATATACCATTCAAAAAAATCTATATACATGGCCTAGTCCGGGACTCTGAAGGTAAGAAAATGTCAAAATCTATTGGTAATGTTATTGACCCATTGGATGTTATAGAAGGCATATCTCTTGATAAGCTGTTGGAAAAAAGGACGTCTAGCTTAATAAATGATAAACATAAATCAAACGTCATCAAAAAGACAAAACGAGATTTTCCAGACGGCATAAAAGAATTTGGTGCAGATGCTCTCAGATTTAATTTTTGTGCGATGGCCTCGACAGGAAGAGATATTAATTTTGATCTAAAAAGAATTGAGGGTTATAGAAACTTCTGTAATAAAATATGGAATGCATCAAGATTTATATTACTCATATGTAAAGATTATCAATACAAAGAGGGTCTAAATTCTAAGGATTCAAACATATTTGATAAATGGATTCTATACAAACTTGATAATATGGTAGCTGATTTCAAAAAATACACGAAAAATTACAGGTTTGATTTAATGGCAAATAGTATTTATGACTTTGTATGGAATGAATACTGTGACTGGTACTTGGAGATAGCCAAGAATAATACCAGTGAAACAACTAAAAATTACCTCATTTTTTCTATAGTTAGAATTATAAAGATATGTCATCCAATTATACCATTCATCACTGAAGACATTTGGAAAGAGTTTTATAACAAAGGCTTTGTTACAGAACAAATGCTGATAAATAGCAGTTTTCCAACACAAATACGGATTTCAAAAGAATATGATGTAGAGTCAAGAGTCGAAAATATAAGAGATATAATCAGGAAAATTAGGAAAATTCGTGCTGAGTTGAGTATACATCCTAAAGAAATTGTTAGTGTAAAAATATTTATCAATGAATCTATTTTAGTTAGTGATGTTAATGAGCATTCTGGTTTAATTAATAATATGACTAATATAAAAATAGAGGTTATAGATCAAAAAGAAGAAAATTTAGATTACATTGATCTTATTGATGAAAACTATACTTTATATTTAAAAATAAAAAATATGATTGATGCTAATGAGGAAATGGCTAAGATTGATAAAAAAATAACTGACCTTGCGAGTATAGTGAATAAAATTGATCAAAAACTTAACAATAAAAAATTCATTGAGAGAGCACCCAGTGATATTATTAATCAAAATATTTCTAATAAAGCAAAAATAGAGAATGATATTTTATCCTTGAGAAGCCTCAGAGATACTTTATCTGATTAAACTATACAACCTCTCAAGTGTTAATCTAAAACTAGTTAAGTCGTTTGCAATATTAATATTCAATTGGCTAGTTAACTGTCTAAATTCATTGCACTGACGGCCAACTAGGATGATATCTTCCGTTTTGTCTGCATTGTCTCGTATATGTTTAATTTCGTAAATTTTTCTCGCAATATCTCTTTGATTATTAATTGCTAAAACGACAAGCTGAGCTTTCACATTTGATGCTGCGTATGTGATCTCATCATGTGGAACTCCATTACCGATATAAGTAATGTCCCAGCCTACATTTTGTGCGACTATTAAGTGCATTATAGTATCAAGACTCTCATGTTCCGATAAGAGTGATGCAATAACTAGTCTCGGACAATTCTCTTTAGATGAGCGAAGACGTAAATACATATTATTTAGGCAGGTCCTAATACATAACTTTGACATTTTCTCTTGAGCATATCTAATACTTCCTCTTGAGCATTCATCATGAATATAATTAGTTAGAGGTTTTATAAACTCGATAAGAAAGTCATTCGTGCTCAAGACCGCAACAGCATTTGATAGAACATTATCTAATTTCCAGCTATTCATTTCTTTCACGCATGAAACAGATTCATCAAATAATTCCATTATAGTTCCTGTGCTCGGTCTTCTATAACCGATAGCAGAACTCGACTCATCGCCCATCACTAATTCAAATAAATCATCATAAGACAGCGCTGCTATGTCGCCTATCCTCCTTCCCGCGGCTATAGCTCTCTTAAGTAATGTTAATTTGTCTATATCTTTATCAGAATATAATCTACGGTTGGTATCATTTCTGTGGGAAACCACTGCTTGATATCTCTTCTCCCAGACTCGAATTACATCAGAACTCAATCCTGTTCTTCGATTGACGACCTGGATAAGATGTCTAGGTTTCGCAGACAGATCTTCTTTCATTTGAAGGCTGTTAGTAGGCTTTTCGCTTTCATTGTTGTCAATTATTATACTTTCCATTGTTTTTGTCAAAGTTTTGTCTAATTTTTGACAGACAATAACACCTTTTAGTGAATTTGTATAGTTTTTGTTCATATTATTTGTTGACATGTCTATATTATTGCGATAATGTCTTAGACAGGATACAGACACATGTCATATCCCCACCCCTTTAATGAAAGGCCGAATCTACCCCCTTCGGCCTTTTTTTATACAGATTTCCTATATCCTTTTGGGCGCCATGC
>CAJWRL010000015.1 GCA_913046125.1 uncultured Gammaproteobacteria bacterium | reverse complement strand
GATCAACAAATGAAAATCCATTTTACTTTACCAATAATTCTATTTCTTGCTCTTCTTTGTCTTCCTTGTCGTCCTACAACAAACATTTCAGTTCCTTCATGATGATTTTCATGTCTACTAATTCTATTATGCTCTTGGTCATCAGTTTCCCATCCACACAAATTACATCTAACTAATGTCATTGTTCCTAAAACCTCATCTTTGAGAACCATCTTCTCACTGCATATTTTCTAACAAATGCTACTAGAGTAAAGATTGCAGTAATCTGTAAAAATCCTATAATTTCTTGATTTGCAATTTCTCCTGCAAACATTGGCAAAATGAAGAAATTTATCGGAAGATACATCACAAAACCGATTATAATATCTGTTAAGCTTTTCAAACATACAACTAATTTTGATATGAACCTTCTTAATTTGCTCAATCAAAAGAGAAAAATTAGTCAACCAATAAATCAGCTATCATGTGGTTGTATATTTAGAAATCCATCGGGAGATCATGCGGCTAGATTAATCGACAGTGCACAATTGAAGGGTTCTCGTGTTGGAGGCATATATATCTCTCACAAACACTCAAACTATTTTATTAATGATGGCTCAGGTACTTACAGAGATTTCCTAGTTTTATTAAGACGAGTAAAAGAGGTAATAGCTTCTAAATTCAGCGTAAAACTTGATGAGGAAGTAATTCTCTTAAAATGAACAAGGATTGTAATATTTGTATTTTGGGAGGTGGCTGGTCTAATGAGAGAGAGATTTCTTTAAAAAGTTCTAAAGATGTATATAAAACCCTCTTTGAAAATAAACATAATGTTGTTTTATTTGATATCAAGAGAGACTCATACCATGATTTGAAATCTTTTTTGCGCAACCACTCTATAGACTTAGTATTTAATCTTGTTCATGGCGAGGGTGGTGAGGATGGAAAAATACAAAGTTATTTGGATGATCTTGATGTTAAATATTGTGGCTCTAACTCTCATTCCTCATATTTATCGTTTAATAAGTTCAAGACTAAAAAAATATGGAGAGAACACAATTTAAAAACACCAGATTTTGAGATTTATTCAGATCAAAATTACCAAGACCTGACAAAATTCTATGGCAAAACATTTTTCATAAAGGACACATGCTCTGGCTCAAGTAATAATATATTTCAAATTAAAAGCAATGAAGATTTTGACAATTTTTTACTAAATAAAAATAATAGAGAATTTATGATAGAGAAAAAAATATCTTCTGATGAATATACAGCCGCTATACTTAATGATAAAGTTCTGCCGATTATAAAGATCATCCCTTCCAATGATTTTTATGATTTTGATGCAAAGTATAAATCTGAGGAAACAAAATTTTTATTCCCTGAGCTAAGTTCAGAAATGGTTGGCATAATCGGTGATCAAGTTATGAAGTCATTCAATTCTCTAGGATGCAAGACATGGGCAAGAGTCGATTTCTTTATCAATGATAATTCAATAATCCTGCTTGAGATTAATACAATACCGGGTATGACAGATCACAGCTTAGTTCCTAAAGCAGCCAGTGAATATGGCTTAAGTTATTACCAACTTATTCTGGAAATAATGGGTATCAATGCCTAAAATTTTTATCGTAATATTTTTTTTTATACTTAGTCTCATTTTGTATATATCAGACTATTTTGTTTATCCAATTGAAGAAGTTGAAATCACGTCAACTACCTCTAATTATGACACTGAAAAAATCAACGATATAGTTGTTTCAATTCATGGTCAAGATCTACTATCTCTTGACTTAAGTGATGTTAAAAGAAATATAAGATCCGATGACTGGATAAGAGATGTTAAAATAAAGAAGTCTTTTCCAGATACGCTAGAGATAATTATCATACCTCAACAACCATATGCTATTTATAACTCAAAGATTATGACGATAGATGGAACTGTTATTGGAGCATCATTGATGCAACTAGACTTACCAATCATAATTGATCATACAAATGATAGTCAAAGCTCCATGAATACAATGATTCTAACTAGTAAATTATTGAAAAAAATTGATCTGGACATTAAAAAAATTGAAATTCATGACTCTATCATAAAAGTATTTACATCCGCAAATATCTTAATATCTGACAGAGTCAATTATGAGAATAATCTCAATAGATTAGTAGTCACATTTCATGACCTTCAGAAGTTGTTTAAAAGAGAAATTAAGTCAATTGATATGAGATATTCGAATGGTTTTGCTATCAAATAAGAGATTAAATGAGATATAATATCTTTTAATGAGTAATGTAAAAAGCACGGATACTCTTGTGGCGCTAGACATAGGCACATCTAAAGTCTTATGCCTTGTGGCCGATATTGATGATAAGGGAGAATTGAGGATCATAGGTATTGGCAATGAGCCATGTAGTGGTCTTAATAAGGGTATAATTTCTGAGATAGATGCAACTGTGTCCAGTATTCGACGGGCAAAAGAAAAAGCCAGCTCAATGTCCACTTGTAATATTCAATCTGTAACTACAGGCATTGCTGGGAATCACATACAAAGTTACAACGGGAACGGTGCAGTGAATATACTTAATGATGAGGTCACTCCCGAGGATAAAGAGAAGGTACTAAATAACGCACAAAATATTCAGATTCCTAAAGATCAAGAGATACTTCACTCTATAGAGCAACATTATACTATTGACGGGCAATCAGGTATTAAAGAGCCATTAGGCATGGCAGGAGCGAGACTTGAGGCAAATGTTCATATTATTACCACATCATCAACAGCAAAGAGAAATTTAACTAAGTGTATAAATAATAGTTTATTAGAGATTGATGATTTCGTTCTTCAGCCAGTAGCCTCAAGTGAAGCTGTCCTGTCTAATGAAGAGCGCGATTTAGGTGTTTGTCTAATTGATATTGGTTGTGGAACGACTGACATAGCAATTTTCACAGACGGCACTATCAAACATACTGCTGTTATTCCAATCGGTAGCCAGATGGTTACGAACGATATAAGAATAATACTGTGTACATCATTAGACGCAGCCGAAGAGATAAAAATACAATACGGTTGTGTTTCATCAAATAGTGATATGGATGTAAAAATTCCTGTACCATCAGTTTCTGATAAGCCAGACACTGAAACTACAAAAACCATACTATCACAAATTATTGCAGCTAGAGTTAATGAAATATTTGATGCAATACAAAAAGAAATTGTTAACAGTGGTTATTCTAGCAAAATAAGAGCGGGATTAGTGTTCACAGGAGGTGGTGCAAAACTTGAGGGATTGGATAATTTTGCAGAATCCTATTTTCAAAAACCATCAAGGATAGGATCTCCAAAATCAATAAAAGGACTTGAGGATCTTCGTGGAAAAACTAGATATTCCACAGCTGTAGGATTGCTCTTATACAGGCATAGAGAGCTGAATTTGATGTCATCAAAGAATAAGTATACTTCTAAAATTGGCTCTATGTTTGATAGATACGCAAAGAAGCTATCTGATTATTTTCAGAAAGAACTTTAAGCACTATACTCTTGTCTAATCATTATAATTTGTAAGATTTATGACATTTTGATAGAATTTTCGTATGTTAAAACAAAGAACATTATCTAGCAGTATAACCGCTACGGGCGTAGGCCTCCATACTGGTAAGAAAATTAATTTGAGAATAAATCCCGGACAGCCGGACAGAGGCATAGTGTTCGTCCGCACCGATATGACCAGCGAGCCTATTACGGCATCTCTGAAAAATGTTCACGATACAAGACTTTCTACTACAATTTCAAATGGTAAAGCCTCTGTATCGACGGTTGAGCATTTACTATCTGCTTTAGCAGGTTTAGGTATTGATAACGCAACAATTGAATTAGATGGTCCTGAAGTTCCTATAATGGACGGAAGTTCACGTCCATTTGTTTTTCTAATACAATCAGCAGGCATCAAAGAACAAAACCATCCCAAGAAATTTATTAAAATTACGAAAGACATCGAAGTAAAACAAAATGATAAATGGGCTAAAATTGAGCCATTTGATGGATTTAAGGTTGCTTTTACAATTGACTTTAACCATCCTTCTTTTCCAAAGGAAACCCAAACCTCGACTATAGACTTTTCAACAATTTCATACTTAAGCCAAGTAAGCCGGGCAAGAACTTTTGGCTTTGCAAAAGATATAGAGAATTTGAGAAAAAATAATTTAGCACTAGGGGGAAGTGTTAACAATGCAATTGTGATAGACGATTATAAAATTGTTAATGAAGATGGATTACGATACAAAGATGAGTTTGTAAAACATAAGATACTAGATGCAATTGGAGACTTGTACCTTCTTGGACATAGCTTAATTGGATCTTTCTCTGCTTTTAAATCAGGACATCATCTCAATAATCTTTTGCTTCGAGAACTTGTAAACAATGAAAGTGCATGGGAACAGGTAATTATTGAAGATGAGGATAAGGCGCCGATATTATTCACACATATTACTGAGTCTATTTGATTTTAATTTTTAAATCCTGAATGTTATATAAACCATAATTTTTAAATATTTCTAAATATTTTTCTTTCTCGAATTTAACTATTGAACTAACTGAGCTGCTGTCACACTCTATAGTTATACTGCTTTCGGTATAGTTAATTACATGAATTTTATCTTTCATTTGATCATCTGCTGCCTTGACAAGGATCTCATCTAACTCATCAATAATCTCTTTTTTTCTGAGTATTTTATTGGGTATAAAATTCGATATCTTTTTCATATAGCATCCATTTATTGTATGATAAACCATATTTCGTAATGTATAAAATATGATAGGTAATATCCTCAAAAAAGTATTCGGTAGTAGAAACTCTAGGCTAATTAAAGATTATGCTACTAAAGTAAAAAAAATTAATGATTTAGAACAAGTTTTTGAAAATAAATCTGATCAGGAACTAAAATTATTTACGCTTGAACTGAAAAAGAGATACCTTGATTGCCAAAATCTTAACGAACTTCTAGAAGAGGCTTATGCTGCAGTAAGAGAAGCATCTAAGAGAACACTTGGACTAAGACATTTTGACGAGCAACTGCTCGGCGGCATTGCACTTCATGAGGGGAAAATAAGTGAAATGAAAACAGGAGAGGGTAAAACTCTTGTTAGCACACTACCCGCGTATCTCAATTCACTGAGCGGCGAACCTGTCTACATTGTCACAGTAAATGATTATCTTGCTGAACGTGATTCAAAATGGATGGGTTCTATATATGAATTTTTAGGTTTGTCGGTTGGATTCGTTAACAGTATGGTAGCACCGGATCAAAGGAAGAGTGTATACAAGTCTGATATAATTTATGGTACAAATAATGAGCTAGGTTTTGATTACTTAAGAGACAACATGGCTTTCAGTTCTGATCAAAAATGTCAGACAAGCTTGAATTATGCAATCATTGATGAAGTCGACTCTGTTCTTATTGATGAAGCTAGAACTCCTTTAATAATATCTGGCTCTAATAACAAAATCAATAACACATATTCATCTATAAACAAGATTATCAGAAAATTTTTATCTGATAGTAATACGAATTACTATAATCTTGAAGAGAAGCAAAAATCTGTATCATTAACAGAAGAGGGGCAGTCTGTTATTGAAAATCTTTTACTCTCAAATAATCTTATTCAATCATCATCTGACATATATAATGCAAACAATATTCAATTGTTTAGCCATATTGACTCAGGTCTCAAAGCACACTTGATCTATAAGAAGGATAAAGATTATGTTGTTGAGAACAACGAGATAGTTATTATCGATGAATTCACAGGGAGAAAAATGGCTGGTAGAAGATGGTCTGAAGGGCTTCATCAGGCAATTGAAGCTAAAGAGAATGTTAGTATCAAACAAGAAAATCAAACATATGCAGCCATTACATTTCAAAATTACTTTAGGATGTTTGAGAAAATATGTGGTATGACGGGAACAGCAGATACAGAAGCAGAGGAATTCGCGCAAATCTATAACCTTGAGGTAGTACAAATACCACCTCATAAAAAAATGATTAGAGATGATAAAGTAGATTTAGTTTTTCTAACAGAAAAAGAAAAATACGATAGGATAATAAATGAAATTATAGAAATTAATAAAACAAAACAGCCCATACTTGTTGGAACTACTTCAGTTGAATCATCTGAGCATATATCGAAAATACTTAAATCTAAAAAAATATCTCACAGTGTATTAAATGCAAAATATCATCAAAAAGAGGCTGAAATTATTCAAAATGCAGGAGCATTAGGTTCAATAACAATTGCCACAAATATGGCTGGAAGAGGAACAGATATTGTACTGGGTGGAAAAAATGATCAAGGAACAGATGAATGGAAAGTAAAAAATATGCAAGTCAAGGAACTAGGCGGTCTATATGTAGTTGGTACAGAAAGACATGAGTCAAGACGCATCGACAATCAACTACGGGGTAGATCAGGAAGACAAGGAGATCCAGGGACTTCAAGATTTTTCTTGTCTTTGGAAGATAATTTAATGAGAATTTTTGCTTCGGATAAAGTCTCAGAAATCATGAAAAAACTTGGGATGGAAGATGGAGAGGCTATCGAACATAAGTGGGTTTCTAAATCTATTGAAAATGCCCAAAAAAGAGTTGAGGCACATAACTTTGATATACGTAAAACTCTCTTAGAGTATGATGATATTTCTAATGAGCAAAGAAAATTAATTTATCAACAAAGAGACTATATATTAAGTAATAATGGAAACACTCTAGTCTCAACAGTTTGTGAGAATTATGTACAAGACTTCATTGAAATCAATAAGGATGAGTTTCTTAAGCATGACATAGATCTCAATGATTTTAATGAGATGATTAAGACTGACTTTTTAGTAGAAATAGATTTTCATAACATGATTGAAGATAATATATTTAATGAGGACAAATTGAAAGGACATCTCAAAACTCTTTTAGCAGAAAAAATAAAAGATAATGTGAAGAATATTTCAACTAATGAATGTGATGAGTTGATCAAAAATATTTCACTTGCTGTTGTTGATGAAGAATATAGAAATCATCTTAATTCTATGGATTACCTAAGACAATCTATAGGTTTGAGAGGTTATGCTCAAAAGAACCCAAAAAATGAGTATAAGAGAGAATCATTCGAAATGTTTAACGTTATGCTTACAGATATTACTAAAGAAATTCTAAAAATTTGCTGTAGGATAAAAATTGAAAATTATAATAATAGTTCAACTACCGAAACAGCTCATAAGGAATCTGTTAAACATTCAGATAACCCAGAATGCCTTCTTAATACAAGCAACGGCGACGTACCTAGAAACAAAAGATGTCCTGTAACTAAAATGAAATTTAAACAATGTTGTGGAAAACTATGATGTCCACTAAATTTGTTACATTAAGGCTAGGGATAAAAAAAAATATAATTGATGGCCTTCTTATTCATATTCCGTTGGGCAGTAAGACAGCTATGATCACAACTAAGAATAAGTTTGCTGCATCTCCAGTTGTTGCCTCGAGAGAAAATATTAAATCTGGAACTATAAAATACATATTTATAAATTCAGGAAATGCCAATGCATGCACAGGTAAAGAAGGGCATAAGAATACCAAACAAATACTACATACGCTATCAGAGAAACTTAACTGCACTTCTAATGAGATCCTAATAATGTCTACAGGCATAATAGGAAGGCAACTCCCTATCAAAAAAATTATTGAATCTATAACTAATAGTAATTTGAATATTTATTCAAATATAAAAAAAGCAGCATCAGCAATTATGACTACTGACAAATTTCCAAAATATCTCACAAAGACATACAAAATAGGATCAAAAAATATCACTTTTAGAGGCATATGTAAGGGTGCTGGTATGATTGAGCCTAATATGGCAACTATGCTCAGTTTTATCGAGACAAACGTCGATCTATCAAAGACTCTACTGAAAAAATATTTGAAATATTGCGCGAATTTATCGTTTAATAGTATATCTGTTGATGGTGACATGTCTACTAATGACTCTGTTGTATTTTCTTCGACTGGAAATATAAAATTAAATATGAAGAGTAAATCGTCTGAAGCAAAATTTTTATCATGTGCATCTGATTTTTTTATTAGACTGGCATCTCTCATAGTTAAAGACGGAGAGGGAGCAACTAAATTCATTAAGCTGTGCGTTATAAATGCAAAAAGTTTAGTCCTTGCTCAAGAAGTGTCAAAGAAATTGTCGAGGTCGATTCTTGTTAAAACCGCTATGTTTGGAGAGGATCCTAATTGGGGAAGGATAGTTGCAAGCATTGGATCTATTGAATCCAGTAATATTAAACCTGATAATATTAAACTAAGGATTAACAATATTCTATGTTTCAAAAATGGAATATCACTAGATAATGGATCTAAAGCACTAGAGAAATCTATGAGGAAAAATATAATTGAGATTGCAGTCGACTTAAATAATGGAAAATATAAACAGACTATGTATTTTTGTGATCTTTCACATGACTATGTTCGAATAAATTCAGAATATACAACATAATGAGTTTAAAGAAAGTTGAGATATCCATTGGCTTGATAAAGTTAAAATCATCTTTTGTTTGTCTAAAAAGAACTAGTCAGCCCTATAAAAACTTCATTGAATTTCCTGGAGGTAAGAAAAAAAATAATGAAACAGCAATTCAATGTCTTAAAAGAGAGATAAAAGAAGAGTTAGATATAAAAATAGTTAAGTCAAAGTTTATTGCATCCATCAAGCATCTTTATGATGATGTCCTAATTATTATAAATATTTTTAATATACATAGATATACTGGACAAATAACATCGAACGAAAATCGTGATATTGTTCTTTTTGATGCAAAATGTAAGTTAGCTACACTTCCTACGCATAATAGAATATTAAGTTTGTTAAAATTACCAAAGTTATTAAAAATTATTACACCAGAGAATTTGAATGAAGCTACATTTGAGAATATAAATTTATATAAATACATTAGATTAAGAGATATTACTTACAATACCTATAATTCCTCTATATCATCAAAGCTGAAAAAATATTATTTCAAAGGTGGCCTTATAATTGACTATCCATATAATAAAGACTGGGCTGAAAAATACAGCGGAGTTCATTTCAAAAGCTGCTACCTTGATAAATTTGTCCATCAAGATAAACATGACAAATATTTATACTCAGCTTCATGTCATACCTTAAATGATATTGAAATATCCAATAACAAACTTTTTGATTTTATAATGATATCTCCTATCTTAAGGCCACATGATAATTTTAAGGCTATAGGCTGGGATAAGTTTAATTTACTTTCTAAAGAATCATATTTACCAACCTACGCCTTGGGAGGCGTAAGTTCGAAAGGTTCTGACCTTGCGAGTTGTATGTATAATAATGGGTTCGGCTTGGCAGGGATTAGTTCAATATAACTATATGTAACATAGGTCAATGACGAATGTAACATCATCTTTGATTTGAATAAATTTGTTATTATCATTCAAAGTCATGAATGAAACTGTAGCTCTTTGTGGCCCAACACTTATACGAGGAAAAAAATAGTTATCAGAATGCATAGTAACTCTGAGCATTCTTACTTTTTTTTCTGGGTCAAGTTTAAATATGTACATTCCATTTTTTGCACACTCTTCTCTAGTCTCAGAACTTTTTCTCAATATATCAAGGCAGAAATGAACAGCGTTCTCTATCGGTTTAATTAATTCTAGCCATAAATTTATCTGATTTTGCCGGTAGGCATGGTCTCTGGTTATCCAATAATCTAGCTCGGAACTTAAAGTGTCATAATGCTTTACACAATGCTGGAATAGTTCGTCTACGTGAAGATCATTCAAGTAATTTGCTTTAAGATTGTGTAATGTGTTTAATATAACTGACTGCTTCTCCATAATTGAGTTTAGCTTTATTTTATCTGAACCATCGATCTTTACGTATTCTATGTATCTCGACTTATGAAAATCTATTTCTCTTATTAATTCTCTTTTAACCTCAGCTCTGGACATTGTTTGATATAAGCTTATAAGACTGTTGAGAGCAGCAAATGAATCATAAATAGTATCGATCTCTTTATGTTTATTTATCTTCAGAAAATAATTTTCAAGCTTTAGAAACTTTCTAATTCGCTCATCTACAGGTTCTTCATATATCGCTGCGTGATTATCTGAAAATGTATTCATTTTTTGATGATACCCTTCTCAAAATGTTTATTCAAAGTATCAGTATCATCATCATTACATATCACCAGATCACATGCTTCCTTTATAAGTTTGAAGTCACTCTGTATATCATTTATTTTATCAAAATAAGAGCTGTCATTGTTATTACATTTATTGAATCTTCCAATTCTAATTTCTCTAGTTGCATGAATATATATAGATTTATATTTTTGAAATAAATCATAATTATTTACTATTGGTGGGAGTTCAACCATCAGGTTTTGATTAATGTCAAGACTATCAGTAATCATTTCATGAACAATCGGATGAAAAATAGCTTCTATAATTTCCCTGTTTTTTTTTGAGGCGAAAAATAATTCTTTAACAATCGCTTTAAGATTATTTTGATTTCGTTCTATATCTAGATGTTTTTCAATTTCATGAACTACAGATGGATTGTTGTACAAATTGGATACTATGTCATCAGATTTAATTGTATCGAAGCTATATTTTTTTGCTATATCAAGAAAAGTACTTTTCCCTGAGCAAATTAATCCAGTTACTAGATAATTCATTATCGCAAAACTATGGTTAGGAGGACTCCTAAAACCATGATTATAAGTAAGGTTAGTAGTAATGGTTGTCTTCTAGTCATTTTCTATTGGGACATTGATTTATTTGTTCTTTTGAGGTGCACAAGTTATTCTCTAGTACATGAAAACCGCATTCATTACACATTACTATGCTACCCCGTTCCTCTTTTTTTTCTTGAGATTTCTTATTCCTTTTAATCAAGAAATAGGCCACAATTAGCAATATAGCAAGGAGAATAATTTTCATACTTTTTCTAATGAAATTATTTCATATTAATTGTAATAATTAAACATATCGATTATGAACAACCAAGATAAAATTGATTTTATTGTAGGGTGGATCACTGATTATGTCAGTAAAATGCCCAATCCAGCAAAAAGCCTTGTAGTAGGAGTTTCAGGTGGTGTTGACTCAGCTTTAACAAGCACTTTGGCGAGTATGACAGGATTGAGAACTTTTGCCCTCTCGATGCCAATATCCACAGGTTCCAATCACTCGAGATTGAACTCTGCCCATGGTCAGTGGCTTGAAGAGAAATTTAGCAATACCACCTATATGACAATTGATTTGACATCAACATATATGGAATTTAACTCACTTCTAACTAACTCAAATCAAGTTTCAGACTTAGGTTTTGCAAATACTAAATCAAGACTTAGAATGGTAACTTTATATCAGGTCGCTGCAGCACAAAGTGGTATTGTAGTCGGAACTGGGAATAAGGTAGAGGATTTTGGAGTGGGATTTTATACTAAGTATGGTGATGGAGGTGTTGATATTTCACCTATCGCAGATCTTATGAAATCTGAAGTTGTAAGCTTGGCTTCTTCACTGGGTATCGATAGAAGAATTTTACAAGCTCCTCCTACTGATGGACTATGGGATGATGATAGAACAGACGAGGCCCAACTTGGCTTATCATATAGTGATCTGGAGGATGCTATGGAAAACAAATCGTCTATAAACCGCCCCAAATATAGTCAAATAAGACAACTAAATTTACATAAGATGGAGCCAATACCAGTATGCAAGATGCCTAAATCTTGACCAAGCTAAAATAAACCGAAATCAAAAAAAGAACTTTTCTCGACTACGTTATCATCAATACTGTTATCTTTTATAACCACTAAGTTGTTTTTGTCAATAGTATATGAATAGTTACTATAGTTAGTACTCAATACTTTTGCCGTTTCAATTGCTAAATTTATTGATCCTAATTTATTGTAACTTTCTATAAGTATTATTAGTGCCCTCTTAGATGCAGGGGCACCTGGGTAAGTTTCAAGCATATATTTTGCTCTCTCACTTGATGCGATGAAAGCGCCTCTGTTTAGATAGTATGTAGCGATGTAGACTTCATGATTAGCCATACTATTTCTTAGGAACACAAGTCTATTTTCAGCGTCATTTGCGTATTTACTCCCTTTAAACCTATTACTTATAAGCAAAAAGTCACTATAAGCCTTTTTTAGCCGTGTCACATCATATTTTGATACATCTTGCCCTAAGAATTCTTGAAAAAATGGCTGCTCTTTCTCAAGATTTGAGAGAGCACGAAGATAGTATGCATAATCTAAACTTTGATGATTTGGATACAAATCGATGAAACGATCACACTCAGCAATCGTATCATCTTTTTGTCCAAAGTCGTAGTACGCATATGCAAGATCCAGTATAGACTGTTGAGCGTAAGTAGAAAATGGATACCTAGCTTCTAGCATTTGAAACACAACAACTGCCTGGGGTATGTCAGCAACTGCTAAAAAAGCAGAACCTTGATTATATAACTCTACTTCAGTCATATTACTGTATGGATCCAACTTTGCTTTATCGAAAAAAGCACAGCTAGTGAGAGATAATAATATACAAATAAAAGAAAGATAAAGTAATCTCATCAGTATAATATTATAACATGGATGGTGATAATGTTTATAATTTTACCCTAGAGGTCGAAAAAGAAGATAGAATTGATAAGCTTCTATCTAATTATTTTATAGAATATTCAAGATCTACCATACAGAAGTGGATAGCGAGTAAGAATGTAGAAATTGATGGAAATGTATGTTCTCAAAAAGATAGGGTCAAAAATAATTGTTCTATATCTATAAATATTTCATCTGAACCTGAAGTCAACCTGGTAGGTGAAAATATTGCAATTGATGTAATAGACGAGACTGATGATTATATTGTAGTGAACAAGGCCTCAGGTATAGTGACACACATTGCACCAGGTAATTATACTGGAACACTTCAGAATGCGTTATTCTATAGGTATCCTGAGCTAGCCAGTGTCCCACGGACAGGAATTATTCATCGATTAGATAAAGATACCTCCGGAATATTAGTTGTTTCAAAGAACCTTAAATCTCATAATCACTTAAGTAAGCAGCTACAGGAACATAAGTTTAAAAAGATATATCATGCCCTTGTGTATGGTACATTTGATAAGTCTATGAGGATTGATGAACCTATTGCAAGACACCCTGTTAACAGAAAAAAAATGTCAGTGTCATCTTATGGAAAACTAGCTAGTTCTATTGTAGAGCCACTCAAAATCAATGAAAAAATCTCACATTTACAAATTCAAATTATAACTGGGAGAACACATCAAATCAGGGTTCACTTATCACATAAAAATTTTCCACTCATTGGTGATACGCTGTATGGATTTAAAAAAAATAGCTTTTCTAAATTTCCAAAAATATTTGATTCTATAGTTACAGATTTCGGTCAGTACTTACATGCGTATTCTCTGTCATTTTATGACCCCCAATCAAATGAGATAAGAGAATATCAAGCGAAATATCCTGAAGAATATCAGATATTGCTAGATACATTAAATGATTAAAATGACATGATAACTGAATATAAAATAAATTGGGCTGTACCTGGAAATATAGGATACTTTATATCTACCAATGAAACAGGAAATAGTAAAGGCAAATACAAGCATGCAAATTTTTCTAATCAAGTAGGTGAGGATAGTAAAAACGTAGAGTCCAATATCAAAGAATTAAAAATTTTACATGGGCTAAATGATATTACTTTCATGAATCAAACACATTCCAACACTGTTCTCAAAGTAAGTAAAGAGCATACTGATTTGGATTGTGATGCGATGTTTACTGAGGATAAAACTATATCATGTGCGGTTTTGACAGCTGATTGTATCCCTATTTTGGTAACAGAATCATCTGGGAGGATGATAGGGTGTATTCATGCAGGGTGGAGAGGACTTCAATCTAACATAATAGGGAATTTTTTTTCTAATTTTAAATCTATAAGTAAATCTAATTTCAGAATACTTTTAGGCCCTTGTATAAGTGCCCAAAACTATGAGGTAAGTGATGAGATTTTTTATCAATTCTCAAACTATAGTGAGCGGTTTAGAAAAAATAAATCCGGCAATTATTATATGGATTTAAGATATATTGC
>CAJWRL010000014.1 GCA_913046125.1 uncultured Gammaproteobacteria bacterium | reverse complement strand
ATAATTCACTAATGAAGACCCCTCTTGATGATATTCTTTACAAATACCTATAATAAGATCACTCAGTTTGGCGTAATCTCTCCAAAAATCAAAATCGATAATATCATACCAAATAACATCAGATTCTCTAGACTCAACACAATACTTGATATGTGCACCGCCTATATCCCATCCAATCTTAATTAAATTAGTTTTAGCTGACATGATTTTCCTGCATAGTCATTTGTTTTCTTGTATATGTAATCCAATGGATGTTTGTTTTTACATTTCTCAATAAGAGACATAGAAGTTGTATATCTTGGATTTATCTCGATTAAAAATAACTCTCCCTTATACTCAATGAAATCTACACCAACAAAACCTCTGAGATTTGGAAAAACACTTAAAATATTATCAATAAAATGGAATAAATGATCTCTAAATGAGGGATAGATATTAACTAGAAGCGCCTTCAATTTAATGGAATTATTTATCTTTTGCGTTATTTGTTTATTAATCGACATTATATTATAGCTTTTGTGTGATATGTGTAAGCTGACACTGTAACTTTGCCCTGGTATATATTTCTCTGTTATTTTATCTTTTGTGTCAGTCCGTTTTTCTTTGATAATCCTTGTATTTACACATCCACAGCCAGTCCTATCTTTTTCAATGTAAAGTTGATTTCTTTTGCTAATATCAAACGAATCAGGGCTAGAAATATTTTTTTTATTGCATATCTGTCTAAAAGTTAACTTGTCACTTGTTGCAAAAATTGTTTGAACAGATGATAGATTCATATTATTCACTGAGTCAGTTATTTTTTTTAAATAAGTGTAATAAATCATATGAGTTTCAGGACATATCGGAAGATAAAAATCATACTTATTTATAAATTTACTGTCGTATATTATCTCAGTGTTATCATTTGAGACTATAATAGCCCCCTTTTTATGCCTAAACCTATGTCTGTAATCACAAAAAAAACTTACCTTATAATTGTATGTTTCAATGAGGGAATTAAGAATAATTTCAGCTTCAAAAAGTAGGCTATTATCAACTTTCTTTTCAATGAGGCCTCCACCTGTAATATACTCAAATATAAGAATCTTTTTCATCATGAATATTATACCTGCAATTGATCTAAAAAAAGGCAAAGTTGTAAGAGCTATTCAAGGTGATAGAGCCTCATACGAACCGATAGATCTTGTTACCACGTATTCATCAAATCCTATTGCTTTTATCAAAGCTTTAATAATTAGATATAAACCGTCTACGATATATCTTGCTGATCTAGACTTACTTGATGGTTATGGTGACAATATTGATATCATTTACAAAATAGCTAACATGTTCAGGAATAAGATCTTTTGGGTAGACGTAGGTTCAAAAAAAATAAAAAAATTGAGCATCAAAAATATAACTCCTATCTTATGTAGTGAATCTTGTGAAGATATAAGGTTAATTAATTATGTTTATAAAGATCACATTCACTCATATGACTATAAAAACCGATTTCTTGGAACACAATATTTCAAAAAGTTTCACTCCTCTTACAAGAAAAAAGTTATTTTTATGAACATTTCCGATGTAGGTAGTAAAAAAGGGCCTGACTTTAGATATCTACGTGGAATGCCAAAGAATTCTGATACAGAATACTATGTTGGAGGAGGTGTTAATTCTATTCTAGATTTATATAAGTTAAGTAAAATGAACATTTCAGGTGCTTTAGTCTCATCACTTTTGATGAGCAAGAAAATAAGCAATTATGTTATAAAAAAAAGAGCCAGCGAATAGCTGGCTCTAATTGAACTAATCAAGTTTGATTATTTTTCAAATGGGTGTTCTGTAGCTTTCTTAGCAACAACATCTTGTGCTTTAGGCTCACCACTTACAGCATTTTTGATAGCCATTTTTGTAGCTTCAAAATTGTAATCGTAGATGCGTTTGTTGTCATCAGCGTCCCAATGAATAAATACGCCTACACATATGAAAATATCATCAGCTTCATCAGCTGGAATTGTTCCATCTTCCACACACTCTGTTACAGCTCTTGCAACAGCTGCCTGTGCTGGACCAAACATTTGAACAGCTTGTTTAGCACCTTTAATGGTGACCTTATTAAACATCGCTGTGCTTGGTTTACATGGTAGGTTAGGTGAGACTACAGCTAATAAAGATGTAAAACCATCTTTGTTATTACAAAGTGTGTTACAAAATGCATCTTCTACTGCAGAACCACGTGGTCCCATTAATAAGTCGATATGTGAAATTTCGTTATCCCCACCTTCGGTTACAACTAGTGCTTCACCAACTAATACTTTGTCGACTACTGCCATTATTATCTCCTTTTTTTTGTTTATTAATAAACGGACACAGACTAGGCATTATCAATTCCAATGAAGTAATCGTATATCATCATTGAAACGACTAATAGATCAGCTGTTGTCCCTGGATTAACCCGAGTCATTTTAAAATGCATATCAAGAGACATTAGATTTTTACCCCATGACTCATGTCGAGTATCCCCGTCTAATATTTTTATCAAATCAGAGGCCTCTTTGCTAGTCTTTTTTGCAATTTTATGGCCATATTTGCGAGTAATATGAGAATCTGGGTACTTTTCTAGTATTTTTAGAAAACTATACGATATTGCATATTTCGTGTCTTTTATTTCGCTCATTGAGTTATGTAAAGTTGGGATTATGAAATTAAATATGTCATTAAAATACTTTGAATATTGATTTGAGATTTGGTCGTAATCCGAAGATAAAGACATTATTTCATGAAGACTTATATCTGGTCTTGATCTAACGTCATAACTTTCATGTGAGCCAAGTCCGCCAGGATCAGCTAATGAAATAGCATTACACACGTCAGTTACATCTTGCTGAGATGCATCCATGATAATAGCTTTGATAGCCTCGCAGAGTGTGTATTTTTCATCTGCTAGAAGTGATTGTATAAAGACAGAGCACAAGAGAATTATCCCTAAGTTAGTATTAGTATCTACTGCTTCTCTAGTACTTTCAACGCATTTATATATTCTTTGTCCTAATGATAAATTAGGTAAGGTTATCATATTCGATGTTACTTCATAACTTTTTACGAAATCATCAATGGCTGTATCAGGATGTCCTGAAACATAATTAACATTACCTGGCTTGATACATTGCACATCATAAGAACATGAAGTTATGTATGATGATTCAATTTTTTTTTGATCAAACTTTATTTTGGTTTCTGATATTTTCATGAAATAAATTAAGCAAATAGGCTTGTAATATAATCAGAGATATTTGCAGACTCTACTTTCTGAAGTCCTTTCCACGCTGGGATACTATTTACTTCGATAACATAATATTGACGTTTATATTCAATTATATCGACACCACAAAAATCAATATTGAGTAATCTAGAAGATTTTATTGCTAGCTCGATGACATCTTCATTTAATTTTTCTTTGATACATTTTGCTCCTTTAGAAAAATTATTTATGAAGGTCTCACCGTATCTAGTCATATAAAAATATTTTATATTATCATTATTATTTATAACTAATACTCGATAATCATAATTAGGACTATTGTCTAAGTACTCTTGGAAATAATAAATATTAGTCTGGTTTTCGAGTTTTTCTAAATCGCTAGGTCTTTCAATTAATCTTATGTTATCACCTTGTGATCCAAATAATGGTTTATATATTAATTTAGATTTAAAGTTATAGTTTGAGATAAATCCTGAAGCTGCTTTTTGACCCCTGAAAATATAAGTCTCTGGACAGTTTATCTTATTCTTGTTGAGCAAGTAAGATGTGTATAATTTATCAACTGTAGATTCAATAGATCTTGCATTATTCACTACCCTCACATTCATTGATTCAAATATTTTCAGGATATTCAAATAGAATACAATTTCTTCTAATGTCCCTCCGGGTATGAATCTAACAATGACATTATCGATTTTGGGTAAACGTTCTCCTTGATTTTCTAAAATAGTTTCATTCTTCCCCAATACTATATTGATATCTGATATACATGCAGAGTCGACGGAATGATTCAGTTTAGTGAGAGATAACTTTAGTTGTTGATAATGCCATCCTTCCTTTTCAGTAAGAATTAGTGTGCGTATCATTTATTAAATGAATTATCCATCAATGATAGATCGATATTTCCAGAGGTGTATGATTTCCCAGTTTTTAAACTTGACACTATAACTTTTGCTGGACTGAATAACATTTTGTCTATTTGATAGAAATCATATTTATATTCTTTAAATATATCAGCAAATGGTTTTCCGTAATCTTTTGAAGTCGAGCTAGGTAATCTCTTTGCTAACTCCTCAGCATCATCATTAGGAGTATCGACATAAAGATGGACAAGCCCGCCATATAAAATAGCATCATTAGTTCTTCCCATGCCTATCAAAAAATCAGGTGCGGGTGGTGGTAATGGAGCAGACCCAAAACCATCAACCACTTTATCTATAGGGAACCCAAGTTCATGGACTTTATGCAATCCTACTTCAAGAACTCTGCCGACCACTTGAGTTGTGCCGCATAACGACCTTGTAGGTGTAAGTATTACAGTTAGATTTTTTTCTGAGATGTCACAGTCAGTGACAACCTTGTCAATGATCTCTTGTGGGGGTTTTTGATCAACCTCTAAAACGACAACAGTTGAGAAAAATTTGTCCTTATAGCCAATATCTTTAAATATATCCTCTTTTCCAGCAAGAGCCCTACATGGACCTGACCCCAAAGCAGAGAAGTTATCATCATTTTGCACAAATGACAGAGACCAGCCTGCGTATTGACTTCCAAGGCATGATAAAACTGGATCTGTACTATGTACATGTATCGAAAGAGGCCAATTTGGAGCCGAATGAGTCATAGATAAGCTGACCGAACCTAGTCCACCCATACATATTTCAGTAATAAGTCTTCCTGCCTCAAGGCATCCCCTGGCCTTAATTCCAGCATCAATAATTTTAGCTCCGCCATCAGACTCAGATATTTCTAAATTCAGTTTTTCATGAGATTCAACAAGTTTTTCTACTAGAGGTTTGACTTGTTTATTGACGCTAATATTGTTCATAATCTAGCTGTGTATTATAACAGTCTATTATTTTCATAGCACTTATAATTCTTCTTTTTATCTCCTTAAGAAGGTTATGTTGATTATTAGCTCTTATATTCAATGTCATTATTGGCATATCTTTTTTAATAGCTTGACCAATATTAGGAGTGTCGGATACATCTTCAATAGAACTAATACGCCTGTCAACTACAAGATCATTTTTTGCATAGAGAATGATATAAGAAAAGTAGTCGTTGCTTTTTAAATTTAGAGGATCACCTGGCTTCATATGATTAAACATAAGGTTTTTGTATTTTCTTGTATACAGTCGATAGCTGCCAGATAGTCGAGGATTTATGTCAAGAATTTCTAAGTTGTTACTAAATATCTTGAAATCTGTGCTGATAAATCCGGTTAGACTATAATACTTTGTGATGGCCTTAATCCAATCTAACATGTATCCTCTGTATGGTTGCTCAAAATCGATAGTCATCGCGCCTGCATGTAAAAAAGGATATTTTGTATTATTTTCAACAATGAAAAGTTGATTAAAGCCCAGTATAACTGGATCAGAATCACTCGCAATAAAAGAAATTGAAAAAGTTTTACCTGGGATAAATTTTTGAAAGTATGTGTTAGATGAGAATATATTATTTCCCACACCAATGCCACCCGAACTATTATAGCTTTTACTTAGAGATTTATAGTGAAAAGTATCTGATATTTCTGGAATTTTAATTTTATTTTTAAGCAAAGAATTATGAATTTTGTTTAAATCACTTATCTCATCAAATTGAGTTAGTGGGATACCAAATACATCAAAGTTACTTTCTATGTACTGTTGTATATCTTTTTTTCCCTCCAAGCCAGATGCGTATATAACCTTTGTTTCTCGATCAAGAAGATTTTTATTTTTGATATAGCTTTTAAATGAATCTAATGAATTCAGATGATGCTCGTCATCTGAATAAATATCTATGTGATGTATATTCTGTACAAACTTGCTAAGGTCATTTTTATATACTTCATGACCATTTGCTATTAAAAGAATGTCTCTATACGCTTTTTTGTGCAAACTTAAATGCATCTTCGAAATCAAGATATACTGGTTTCTCAGACGTATACATTAATTTTAAACATTCATGTTGTGATTTATATTTAATGTTGCCAATTGCCAGAGCACCAATACCTAGACATTTACTTGGAGACATGTCTATAACTTTGCCGTTATCCATCACGTCTACACCAGCAATACCTGATGGTGGTACTGCATTTGTATCAGCACAGATTTTGAGAGTATTGCTATTTTTGATATGCTCTTCACTCATTAATTGAATGCCAGCTGCACCAGTATTGAGTACTATATCTGCAGCATTGAAGAAATCGCTTTTATCCGCATCTGCACCACCTTTAACATTTTTTGAATTATAGCGATCATTGCAGATACCAGCAATCTTTTCAGCTTTTTCTAGACTACGCCCCACAAGTGTTACATTAGCTCCTGCTTTTGCACAAATTACAGCGGATGCCACACCCACAGGTCCTGTTCCTCCAAGTATAACAACATTTGATTTGTCTAGATTTTGACTAAATTTATCCTTTAAATGTTTTTCAGTTATTGCAACCATACCAGCTGCTGTAGTGAATGCTCCACTTGGATCAGCGAATACAGAAACTTCAAAAGGTGGAACCATATGCTTCTTCGCTTCTTCTATCATATCCATCGCCTCATGCGTATCCCTACCACCAAAAAAAATACCTGTCTTAGTGAGTGCTGAAGTTGATCTAGAAAATATTGTATCTTGAACTAATGTTTGTATTTCAGATTGTTCAACATTTGTGTAAGGAGTAATATTTGTCCAGCCAGCATCATAAGCCATGTTTACATCAAATGGACTTGCGTTTTTTTCTGATGTAATTAGATGTAGTAAGTATGGTTTTTCCATTTTGATCTCCTATTTATATGATAGTTTTCGGCCACTATTCTTTGCTGATACGATTTCGTATGACAAGTTATTATACATACTAATTGTATTATCTAAAATAGATATAATTCCATTATGTATATTTTTAGATTCAATAAGCATATAAGATGTTGGTCCCCACGAGCTTTGTCCAGCAGCTACATTGAAGTTTATCGAGACTTTTTTTATAACCTTGGCAATATCATGACTTAGATAGTTCGATTTTTGAATTGATGAATAAAATAGTGAATTAAGATCTTGAAATTTAGTGAGACTTCTCGCAAATATGTCAAAATCTTTATAAATAATGGAGGGAATTATCTCATTCAATGTTAAATCAGAAAGTTTCTTCCTAAGCGATATAGTGCTATCTGACGAAAAGAACCTACTCTCAGACCTACCATGAAGTCCTCTAGCCTTAGAATCAAATAATAATATTATCTTCCATTCCTTTGGGAAGTTTGTTTTGAAAATTATTTCATTTGTCAGCAGATTATTCTTCGGGCTGTCAACAATAAATCCACCATTCTTATATGAATTAATACCAACACCTGATCTGTAGCTCCTATGAAAAAAATTTGTGTTTTGATTAAATCTATAAAATTTAGAGATTGCTTCTTCAATTGATAAAGTTAACTGTGTGCCTGACCCCAACCCAATATGTTTTTGTGGACTTTCGATGCAATCAACGCGTATCTTTTTACTAAGCTTATTATCGCATAGGAAATGATATATTTTGTCACGAATAGCTTTCTTTAAATTTGATTCAAATTTTAAAGCTTTTGAGACTGTTAAAATAGTAGGGTGTTTATCAATGGATAATCCCATACCGCCGAATGAGTATGAGTTTGATGACTTTAAATTCAAAAATCCAAAATGTAGCCTTGAATTAGTAACAATTTTAACTTCATTAAATGACTTATCAGAAACCATAAAAAATAGAATATATTAATGTTTATCCATGTAAAGTTATTTATTAATGATGTAAAATAATTTATGCCAAAGATATCAGATTCTCTTACTCACAAGAATGTTGTCTGTCCTTTTTGCTCTCTACACTGCGATGACCTAGAAATAAACGTTTATGACAACAAATTATCTGTTAAAAATAATATTCCAAAATCATGTGCTTTAAAGTTTGAGCAACTTAATCTCCCAATATTTAGAGAAATGCCTGCTACAGTCAAAGGCAAACCATGCGAAACAAAAAAAGCATATCAATATTCTAGGCGACTTATCAAAGAATCAAAAGAGACTATTTTTCTCAACTCAAGCGTTGATGTAAATATTACACGTGAGGCATTATCTGCTGCTTCAAAAGTTAATGGCATAATTGATCACGTTAATAGTAGTATTTTTTTGAAAAATATTAGTATTTATCAGAGACGAGGATATATGGCGACATCACTAACAGAGATAAAAAATAAATCAGATGTTATCATTGTCTTTTCTAATAATTTATTTAAAACTTATCCTCGATTGATGGAAAAATATCTAGCGACTAATGATAGCTTTAGCATAAATCCAAAAAATAAAAAAATATATGTAATAGGAAAACAAACAAGTAATAAAAAAGACTGTGATTTCAAAGACAAAAGAATAACTTATATTGATTTCAATAACAAAAATATATCTGAGTTACTAACTTGCCTCGCTAACAAAAAAAATACAACTTCGATCAGTAATAAGATTTTTAATATGTTGATAACTAGCATTGAAAATTGTAAATATTTATCAATTCTTTGGGCGACGTCAGAGTTTAATGGTTACAAAGAGTGTGATGAAATCATATATAATATTTCTGCGTATGTTGTCTCTCTAAATAAGACAATGAGAGCTGCTTGTTTGTCATTGGCTGGAAATGATGGTGATGTTAGTTTCTCGCAAACTCTAGGATGGATGTCTGGATTCCCATCTAGAATTAAATTTACTGGAAATTTCTTTGAATATGATAAAGATTCACACAATGCTTCACATTTAATCAATTCAGGAAATTCTGATTTAGTAATATATCTTAATTCTTTATCTGAGAAAAAATTAATTCTCAATAAGAAAAATAAGAATATAGTAATAGGAAGACCATTCACTAAATATAATATTGAGCCAGATGTTTTCATACCATGTGGCATTCCTGGTGTTGATTTTAAAGGACATATATTCAGGACAGATAATGTTGTGAGCTTACCTTTGTCATCTTTGAGACTGTCTCATAGCAAAAGTGTTCAGCAAGTTTTAAGAGAGATAATTAAATAATGTCTACTCTGTGTCTAAAAAATGGACGTGTGTTTGATCCGATAAATAAAATTTTCAATAAAAAGAAAGATATTTATATTGAGGATGGAAAAATCACTGAAGTCTCAAACGGTAAAATATCAGAGACAATAGATTGTAATAACAAGATTGTTATGCCAGGTGCGATTGATTTACACACTCATATTGGTGGCGGAAAAGTAAATATAGCAAGACTGATGTTACAAGAATTTCATAACAATAGTGATAACGATTATGATTTGACTGCCGATTTTGTTCCGAGCACACTTAAAACTGGTCTTCAATATATTAAAATGGGATATACATCTTGTTTTGAACCAGCTGTTCTTCCCATAAACGCCAGACAGTCTCATGCAGAAATGGCTGATACACCTTTCATAGATAAAGGTGGCTATGCACTACTTGGTAATGATGATTTTTTATTAGATCTAATTTCAAGAGGAGCCCATCAATCAGAAATTAATGACTATGTAGCTTTCATATTAAAAGCAACGCAGTGCATAGGAATAAAAGTAGTTAATCCCGGAGGAATAAATGCTTTTAAGTTCAATCAAAGAGCGCTTAATGTTGATGAAAATTCGGTCCGGTATAAGATCACTCCAAGAAAAATTGTGCGTGTACTCGCGCGAGCCGTTTATGAGTTGGGTGTACCACACCCTTTGCATGTACACTGTAGTAACTTAGGTGTCCCTGGAAATTTTAAATCAACGATAGAAACTATAAAAGCTGCTGAAGGCCTGCCCGTTCATATTACTCATATTCAATTTCATAGCTATGGCAATAATGGAGATCGCAATTTTTCATCAGCCTCAGCTGAAATAACTGAGTACATAAATAAGATACCAAATCTTACATGTGATGTTGGTCAGGTTTTATTTGGACAAACAGCAACAATGTCAGGTGACAGTATGAAACAACATGCAAACCATAGTCATGCACATCCTGATAAATGGCTTTGCATGGACATTGAATGTGAGGCTGGTTGTGGGGTGGTACCATTTAAGTATACTGACCAAAGCTTTGTAAATGCTCTGCAATGGGCCATAGGACTTGAAACATTTCTTTTAACAGAAGACCCTGATAAAATATTTCTTACTACAGACCATCCTAACGGGGCACCTTTTACATCATACCCTCATTTAATAAAACTGCTGATGGACAAGACATTCAGAGATAATTTACTGGACCAAATGTCAGTTGATATCTCTAAACATACTATTTTAAAAGATATTAAAAGAGAGTATACATTGTCTGAAATTGCAACCATGACTCGATCTGCACCTGCTAAAATCTTAGGTCTTAAAAATAAAGGGTCGCTATCTAAAGATGCGGATGCAGATATAACGGTCTATGACAGTAGTATTAAAGACATAGAAGAAATGTTTGCAAACCCTACACATGTTATTAAAGATGGTGCTGTTGTAGTCAAAGATGGGGAAATAAAAAAATATACGTGGGGTAAGACACAAGTAGTTAAACCTGAGTACGATAAAGCAATAGAGAAGAAATTGAAGAAATACTTTGATAAATATCACACTATAGCATTGCCAAACTATACAATAAGTAATGATGAAATGTCTGAAGTAATAGGGTCTGACATAAATGAAGTTAAGTGTGTAAGGAAAAGAATATCATGAAAATAAATGGGTTAGCTATCGAGAATACTTTTGCTGAGGCTTTTAATATGAAGGCAAGCAGAATAATCGTCACAGCTGATAATACAAAGTGGGCTAGAAATGCAGCTGTGTCATTTACTGGATTTGCAACATCTGTTATAGCCTGTGGGGTAGAAGCAGGCATTGAAAAACAATTGACAACCAAAGATACACCCGATGGTAGACCTGGGTTTTCCATACTCCTTTTCTCAATGTCACGGAGTCAGCTAGAAAAGCAACTTGAGACAAGAGCTGGACAGTGTATCTTGACTTGCCCAACTACGGCACTATTCTCAGGTCTTGATGGAGAAGATATGATTCCACTTGGAAAAAATTTAAAATATTTTGGTGATGGATATCAAATATCAAAGCGCATTGATAAAAAAAGGTTCTGGAGGATACCAGTAATGGATGGGGAATTTATGTGTGAGGAGATGACTGCACGTATCCCGGCAATTGGTGGTGGTAATTTCTTACTTTTATCAAAAAATAGATCTTCATGTCTTTTAGCATGTGAATTAGCAGTAAATGTTATGAGTAAGATTGATAATATCATTACACCTTTCCCTGGGGGCGTTGTTCGGTCTGGTTCTAAAGTTGGCTCAAAATATAAAGCGCTGATAGCATCGACGAATGATGCATTCTGTCCGTCTCTAAGTGGAATTACAGGAAGCAAGCTTCACAAGAGTGTTAATTGTGTCATGGAAATAGTTATTAATGGATTAACTAAAGAAGACATAGATAAGGGTATTCGAGAGTCACTTATTGCTATATCAAAATCTAAATACAAAAAAGACATTGTATCCGTGTCAGCAGGTAATTATGGTGGAAAACTAGGCCAACATCACTTCCATCTAAGAAAGATATTAAAATGAAACCGTTGATTCTTAAATGTAAAATTAAAGGTAAACAAAGGCTAGATATGAGTTGGCTTTCTAATATTAAAGCATCTAAATTGTCAGATATCAAAAATATTCTAATAAGCTATGGATCAAAACAATACAAACTATCTACTTTATTTGATGTGTCTGGGGATAACTTCGAAGATATAGTAATCAAGAATTCACATGTACATTTAGACAACATTGGCAGCAGGCTAAAAGACAAAAAAATTACTGTTAATGGAAATGTTGGATACGGTCTTGCAAAGGGAATGATAAATGGAGAAATTATAGTCAAAGGAAATGTTGGTAAAAATGCATGTTCTGGAATGAAAGGAGGTTCTGTACATATTCTAGGTAATGCTGATGATGGCCTTTGTAGCTTGCCTACAAGCATGAATGAAGGATTGGTTGACGGATTTATTTATGTAAAGAAAAATGTTGGAGATAACTCTATTATAAGAATGAGAAGAGGTAATGTTGTTATAGGTGGAGATATTGGATCAGGCTCTTGTTTAGAGCTGATATCGGGTTCTGTAGTCATATTAGGAAAAATTGGTAAAAACTTTTGTTATAAAGCACGTAGAGGAACAATCTTTACAAAAGATAAATCCGTGAGTCGTGAATATATTAAAGCTAACGAAACAGATTTAACCTTTTTTAACTTCTATAAAATAAAGATTAATAAAATGCTAAAACAAAATTTGATTAGCTCATCTAAACCCTTGAGGTATTTTGGGACAAAGTCTGAAAGAAAACTCGTAGAACTATTTGTTATCTAATAAGATTATCGCATCATTGGCGGAATAAACTTACCATCATATTTCTGTGCAAATTGATAACTCTCAATCTGACTTTTCAAAAAATTAACCATCTCATCGGAGGCAAATTCTCTTTTACCAACAGCTCTATAAATTAATTTACCCTCTGGATTCATTAGGAAGGTTGTCGGTAAACCTGGAACGCCCCAATTCACCTCAAGATCCATATCAACATAGATAGGAAATGAGATAGGCATAAGCTTCTTGAATTCCTCGATGTTCTCTGGTCCAGGTCCTACATGAAGGCCGAGGACAGTGAATTTCTCGCTTTTGAGTGTCTGATGAAGTTTCTCAAGTAGAGGCATTTCGACTTTACATGGATTACACCATGTAGCCCAAAAGTTAACTAATACAAATTTACCTTTTAGATCCTCAAGGGTATGAGTTTCCCCATCCATCCCCATTAAATTGAAATCAGGGGCTGGATTTGCAGCTGGCATAGGGTCCATTAACATATCATTAGCTTGTATGGGTTGGATGAATAGTGTGAGCATGATTAAACTCACTGTCAGAAAATTGCTTTTCATATTAATATTTTAGCTTGTTGTCGTGGAACCAATTTGGATCCTTAAGTGATACGTCCCCAACTGGTGCTGCAAATGCATCAAGCACTAATGTATCCATATTAGAGCCTGTTAGAGTTTTCAAGAATTCAACAAGATCATTTACTTCATTCTCTGTTAAATTAAGCGGGAACATGAGTGGACTTATGGTCTCATTTTTCATTTTACCGACTTCTGTTACACCGCCCTGATTATAGAACTCTACTACTTCTTTGAGTGTGGACAATTGGCCATTGTGCATATAAGGGCCGGAAAGTTCTACGTTTCTCAGTTGTGGTGTCCTAATTTTCCAACGATCATTAGGGTCTTGGGTGATTAGATATAACCCAAGATCATTAGGCATAATCTCATCCCTAAATGCTGAATCATTAGCATATACAGATGTATCTACATCTACTTCAATTCCTGGTGCTAGAACAACTTTCTTTCTAGGTGGCTCAACATACATCGATGATTTGAAACCTATTCCTGTGTTGTGAAGTTTTTCATCTGTAAAGAGAGCATATTCCTCATTTACAAGATGACAAGCTGTGCAGTTTCCTTTACCACTAAAGATCTCAAAACCTCTTTTTGCGGATTTTGATATCGCGTTTGATTCACCATTATAGTACCACTTATCAAAAGGTGAATTCCCACTTACAAGTGCATATTGATATGCAGCAAGTGCGCGACTTAAAGAGTCCATATTAGGACCTACACCGTATGCATCTTCAAATAGTCCATCGTAATCAGGAATAGCTCTTATTTTATTTAGAAGATAACCAGGTGAAGGGTTAGCCATTTCATTATGAGCAAGAAGGGGTCCCCATACTTGGTCTTCAAGAGAATTCTCTCTAGCATCATGGAAAAATCTTGATAGAAATCCTGCATTAACAACAGTTGGTGCATTTCTTGGAACAGAGCGACCCTCAGTCCCGACAGCAGTAGCAAGCTCATTATGTGCAAATCCCATCTCTGGAACATGACAGATGGCACATGAAATTGTGTCAGTGTGTGACAATCTTCTATCGAAGAATAATTTTCGTCCTAGTTCTATTTTTTTAGGTGTCAGCTCAGTACCCTCTGGAAACTTTGGCTCCGGTAAACCTAGCTGCTTTGTAGTAGCCATAGTATAAAGATCCGCGGGCTTACCTGCTCTATGAAGACTCTTACTAGCGCTTTCATAGTCGCTATCATAGTATCCATCTTTATTATCACCTGGTTTGGATAATTT
>CAJWRL010000013.1 GCA_913046125.1 uncultured Gammaproteobacteria bacterium | reverse complement strand
ATAAGGAGATGATAGAAATATGTAAACAAAAATTTTTAAATAGCGGTATCACAGACATGATCTATGAAAATAGTGGGATTGAAGACTTTAAACTTTCAAGTAATAAGTATGACTTAGTTACACTTGCATTTGGATTTAGAAATTTCACAAATCATGAAAAAGGGTTACGAAATATATATGATTGCCTGGAACCCGGTGGACTATTTTTATTGATGGATTTCAAAAAGCCAAGAAATAAAATTTATTCAGAACTATTCAAAAACTATACGCTTAAGATTATCCCCAAAATAGGCCAAATAGTTGCTGACGATTTCGAAAGTTATAAATACTTAGGTGAGTCTATTCAAACATACTTCTTACCTGAGCAAATTGAAGAGATGTGTCTTGAAGTTGGGTTTGAATGTACTAAAATAGTCAATCTCCTTGAGGATGTTGCTACAATACACATTGCAAGAAAACTATGAAAGAAAAGATAATTAAGAGCATAAATGAAGTCTTGAGTTCAGGTTTATCCATCAAACTTTATAAAGAATTGGTAACTGAAAATCTAACTAAAAAAATCATCAAGCTCTCTATTGAGGATATTCCACTCGAATTGCTCCTGAATTTTAACGATGACAAGATTAGCGTCTTAACAGATTCAGATCATCAGGATGTTGAAATATCGGGCACTTTATCATCGTTCATATTTTATGCATCTACCGGAGGCAGCGATCTTTTTTCATCACAGATAACGATAACTGGCGACATAGAATCTGCAAATGCATTAAATAGTTTTTTCAAGGAATCTAATCTATTACGCATTATCATTATTGAATTGATTGGCCAAAAACCTACATCAACTCTATTCTCTATCTTTGATCCACTCAAAAATAAACTCAAAGAATCCAATGAAAGTAATAATGAATCACTGTCAAACTTTCTAAAATACGATATTAACTTGATTCCCACAAAGCAAGAGATTAATGATTACCTTGATCAAGTTGATGAGATAAAAACTAGGACTGAGAAACTTGTTAAGAAATTAAAATGAAAAACCTTTTGCGCATATCGAAAATTACGTTCTTATTTTTTAAGTATGATATTGACAAATATTTAATACGATCAAATCTTATGGGTAGCAAAAAATATTTGTTTTTTCTTATACCTTGGAATTTGTTTACTTTTAAAAAAACTATCAACATCGCAGAAAATATTAGATTGATATGTGAAGATTTAGGTCCAATTTTTGTAAAACTGGGTCAGATGATATCAACCAGGAAAGATCTTCTAAGTGAAGACATAGCTACTGAACTTGCAAAACTACAAGACAATGTTACGCCTTTTGATGGTGAGATCGCTAGAAAACTCATTGAGGATGAACTAGGAAAAAATATAAATGACATCTTTGAATCATTTGATTCAAGCCCCATGGCTTCAGCCTCTATTGCTCAAGTCCATCCAGCTAAGCTAAAAACTGGCGAAGATGTAATTGTAAAAGTTGTAAGGCCCGATATAAGATCTAAAATCATTCAAGATATTTCACTCATGAAAAAAATTGCTAATTATCTTGAGAATCTATCTGATGATTTCAAAAGAATGCATCTCATTGACATCGTAGATGACTATGAGATGGTTATTTATGATGAGCTAAACTTAATAAAAGAAGCTGCTAATGCGAAACAAATTCGTAAAAATTTTTTGAACTCAAGCAACATATATATTCCCACAGTCTATTGCTCGTATTTAACTAATAAAGTCATGATTATGGAACGTATCTACGGCATTCCTATAAACGATAAGAAATTATTAGAAATGGAGAATATATCTTTTGAGGATATTGCAGAAAAATCAGTTGAACTCTTTTTTATCCAGGTCTTTGAACATAATTTCTTTCATGCTGATATGCATCCAGGCAACATATTCATCCAAAAACATAATGACTCATTCAGATTTGTATTAGTCGATTTTGGAATCATGGGCTCCCTGAGTGAGTTCGATAAAAAATATTTAGCAGAGAATTTTATTGCTTTTTTCAATAGAGACTACGCTAGTGTGGCTAAATTACACGTAGAGTGCGAGTGGGTTCCAAAAGATACAAATATTCCGTCATTGGAGAGCGCTATAAGAGAAAATTGTGAATGCATGTTAGATAAACCTATCAAAGATGTTTCATTAAGCGACATTATTGTTGGACTTTTTGATACAGCTAGAAGGTTCAAATTAGAGGTTCAACCTCAACTCATCCTCATGCAAAAGACTTTATTATATACAGAAGGGCTTGGAAGAGAATTTAATCCTGAATTAGACCTTTGGAAAACATCGAAACCTATCCTCGAAAAATGGATGAAAGAACAAAAGGGCCCTAGGGTCATAGCCAAAAAAATATTCACGAACTTTGATGATTACTTAGAGATATTGCCAGAGGTTCCATCTTTTTTTAGAAGAATATCAAACCACTATAGTGGAAACTCATCTGATCTAACAAAAAACTTTGAACAATTGAGAATCATCGAAGAAAAGCTTAGTACGAACAGAAGAATAAATCATTTTTATTTTTCATTAGTTATTCTGTTGGGAACTTTACTTATACCTTTTGAATATTTTAGTTCATTCAAGGGAGAGTCACTTCTTATAATTGCCGCATTACTGTACTTAACTAGACCCAAATGAGTCAACTAGATTTTGAAAACTCTCTAAATGATCAACAACTAATTGCCGTTAATTGCAATGAGGGAAACAAGCTTGTTCTAGCAGGTGCTGGCAGCGGGAAGACACGAGTTCTGACATACAGAATTGCAAAACTGATACAAGACTTCAATGTACGCCCATCAGATGTTTTGGCACTTACCTTTACTAATAAAGCTTCCAGGGAAATGAAAGACAGGATTGAGTCAATTCTTAAAATATCATCCCAAGGATTATGGTTTGGGACTTTTCACGGTATTTGTAGAAGAATATTAAAAATTCACTGGAGAGAAGCAGAGCTATCTGAGAGATTCACAATACTTGATTCTCAGGATCAATTAAGACTGATAAAAAGAATACTAAAGGGTAATAATTATGATGAAAAACTCTATGATCCTAAATCAATTCAATCCTTTATCAATCGGAAGAAAGATAATGGGCACCGGAGCGACAACATTAGTGATAAAGATGATGAGGTATATGTAGTTACTTTCAAAGAGTATGAGAATATTCTGAAACAAACAATGTCTGTTGATTTTGCGGATCTAATACTAAAAACTTATGAACTTTTTCGCTCTCACACTCAGATCTTGAATTACTACACAAAAAGATTTAAACATATTATGGTTGATGAGTTTCAAGATACTAATCTACTACAATTCAAGCTTTTAAAACTCCTTAATAATGACACCGGTTCGCTTTATGCAGTTGGTGACGATGATCAATCAATTTATGGATGGAGGGGTGCATTGAGTAAAAATATTAAATCATTTACAGATCAATTTACTGATGTTGAAATATTTAAACTTGAACAAAATTACAGATCCACAAATAAAATACTCAAAGTTGCAAACTCACTGATTTCACATAATAAAAATAGGCTGGGCAAGGAATTGTGGACAGCTTCAGAGAGAGGCGAAACAGTAAAAATATTTGAGGCTTATAATAATGATGAGGAGTCATCATTTATTGTGGATAAAATTAAAATGTTAGAGAGAGATGGTTACAAAAAATCCGAAATAGCTATTTTGTACAGAAATAACTTTTTATCAAGAAGGCTTGAAGAAGAGTTAAATGGAAGAGGTATACCATACGTAATCTATGGCGGTTTCCGATTTTTTGAGAGGTCTGAAATTAAAGATATGATTGCTTATTTGAGGGTTATCGTAAATCCTGACGATGACTCTGCGTTTGAAAGAACCATAAATAATCCACCACGTGGTATAGGTCAAAAAACGATCGATATTATAAGAAAATTTGCAAAAGCAGATAACCGATCATTATGGAAGACAATAAAATCCATCAAAAATCAAAATAACGATGAAATATCATCACGCGTAAAAACATCATTAACAAATTACATTTCACTTATTGAGATTATATCGAACGAAATTAACGACTTATCATTGGATGAGATATTGATAAAAATTTATAAAGAATCAAAACTTAAGTCTTATTACTCTGAACAAAAAGGTGAAGAGGCTATATCTAAACAAGAAAATATAGAAGAGTTGTTTATCACAGCAGAGAACTTTATAAAAAATAACTATGATAGTGAGAATATCATTGATGATTTTCTTGATAATGCTGCTCTTGAAGCTGGTGACTATCAATCAAAATTAGATAATGATCCTGTACAACTAATGACAATTCACTCAGCGAAAGGATTGGAGTTCCCAGTTGTATTTTTAACAGGTTTAGAGGAGGGTATTTTCCCAAACGAGAACCGAAAGAGCGGAGAAGATTTTCTCGAAGAGGAGAGAAGGCTATGCTATGTGGCTATCACAAGAGCTATGAAATCTTTGTACATCACATTTGCAAATGCACGGTATCTACACGGTTCTTATAATTATCTCATGCCATCAAGGTTTATCAGTGAGATTCCTGATGAGCTACTAGAGAGTGTTAAATCTGATAACTACCAACATGTTAAAAGTAAGAATGTTATTCCATTAAGAAAAAAAGATGACCATAAACATGGCTTTAAGATAGGTCAGAGAGTGAAGCATCAAAAATTCGGTAGCGGTGTAGTATTGAGCTACGAGGGAGAAGATGATAATTTAAAGCTCTATATCAACTTTGAGGACTATGGATCTAAATGGCTTGTGCTCACCTATGCTCATCTTGAGTTTTTATAAATGAACAATAGACGCAAATTCTTCAAATCACTTGGATTATTATCGGCAACTGCATTAGTTGGTGGTCTTCATCCGAAAAATTCATTAGCTAAAACAAAAATTAAATGGAAAATGGTTACTTCATGGCCTAAGAATTTTCCAGGGCTAGGAGCAGGTGCTGAGACTCTCGCAAGATATATCAACAAATTGTCTGGCGGAAGCCTTGAGGTAAAGGTCTTCGGAGCTAATGAATTAGTTCCACCATTAGGTGTTTTTGATTTTGTTTCCTCTGGAGGTGCAGAGATGGGACACTCTGGCGCATATTATTGGAAAGGCAAAACAGAAGCTGCACAATTCTTTTCGTCAGTGCCATTTGGCATGACCGCGCAAGAGATGAACTCATGGTTATATTACGGAGATGGCATAAAACTATGGGAAGAGGTTTACGAAAACTTTAATTTAATTCCAAGGCCAGCCGGTAATACAGGTGTCCAAATGGGAGGTTGGTTCAATAAAGAGATAAACACAACTAATGATTTGAAAGGACTTAAAATGAGGATACCTGGACTTGGTGGCGAGGTACTTGCAAGAGCTGGAGGAACACCATTTACACTGGCAGGAGCTGAGATATTCACCTCATTGCAAACAGGTGTGATAGATGCGACTGAGTGGGTTGGCCCATACAATGACAGGGCTTTTGGTTTGCACAAGGCAGCAAAATACTATTACTATCCGGGGTGGCATGAACCAGGACCATCATTGGAATGTATCATCAATAAAGATGCTTATAATAGCTTATCAGATCAACACAAATCTATTATCGATATAGCTTGTAAGGCAGCAAATGTTGATATGATCTCCGATTACATGGCTAAAAACTATCAAGCTCTTGAATTTTTTAAGAAGGAAAAGGTTCAAATTAGGCAGTTCCCAGCTGAAGTACTGTCAAAATTAAATAAAATCAGCGATGAGATATTACTTGAACTAAGTCAAAAAAATAATCTATCTAAGAAAGTTTATGATTCTTATGTCAATTTTTTGAGTAGGGTTAGGCCTTGGACTTTGATATCTGAGGATGCCTACTTGAGCTCATTTAAGTAGTAGTTCTGGAAGAAAAGTCGCTAAGCTTGGAAAGGCAAACACACAAATCATTAAAATCACCTGGATGATCAAGAAGGGTACAATGCCTTTATAGATTTCGATAGTTTTCACATCACGCGGTAAAACTCCTCTGAGGTAAAACAAAGAAAAACCGAATGGTGGTGTTATAAATGATGTCTGTAACACAAGTGCGATTAAAATACCCAACCAGAGAGGGTCAAAGCCAAGAGTAAATAGCGCTGGACCAATTAGAGGGATTACAATAAATGTGATTTCAATGAAGTCTAAGATGAAGCCTAGTAAGAACATAATGATAAGGACAATAATAAGAGTTAGCATTTTATCATTAGGCAACTCAACTAATAATTTGTGAATAAATTCTTCGCCTTCTAACCCTCTGAAGACCAGAGAGAATAAAATGGCACCTATAAGAATCATAAAAACCATCGAAGTTAGCTTAATAGAGTCATACACGCAATTATCAAGAATATCTTTTGATAGATCCTTCTTGCCATAAGCTATTATGATTGCTCCTAGTGCACCTATACCAGCTGCCTCAGAAGGAGTAGCAATCCCAAAAATAATAGAGCCTAAAACGATAAACATCAAACCAAGCGGATAAATAATATTGAAAAGATTAAACTTTTTGCTGTTAGTTTTCTCAATTGATTTAATTTTGAGAGTTTTCAAATAAACTATATACAAAAGAGGAAGGATGAGCCCTGGTAGAACAGCACCTACAAATAGATCTGCGATTGTTATCGTTTCTGGGCTGAAGACTCCCATATTCAACTGAGCTTGCTGATATGATGAAGACAATACATCTGCAAGTAAGATTAAAACTAGAGATGGTGGGATAACTTGCCCTAATGTTCCCGAAGCGCAAATCGTTCCAGAGGCAAGACTCGGAGAATAACCATTTTTCACAAGTACAGGGTAAGTTAGTAGGCCTAGGGTAACTACACTTGCTCCGACTATTCCGGTACTTGCAGCCATTAATGCTCCAACAACAACTACTGATATTGCATAGCCACTATCTGTTTCATTGAACATTGCATTCATATCATGTATGAGATTTTCTGCAATCTTTGTTTTTTCTAATATCAAGCCCATAAAAATGAATAATGGAACTGCAAGAAGATTTTGGTTACCCATAACACCATATAGTCTATTAGGAAAGGCCATCAAAAAAGAATAGTCAAAATATCCAAAGGTTACACCTATAAGAGCAAATAAAAGTGAAATACCAGATAGAATAAAAGCCACGGGAAAACCGCTTAGAAGAAATAGAAAAGTTATGACTAAAAAAATAATAATGATTTCCATTTATTTTATCTCAATTAGTCTTTTTAAAGCTTGCAATAAAATTAATAATGCAAATATATAAATAGATGTTTTTAGAAGATAAGTGAAAGGCAAGCCACCTGGTTCGCTTGAACCTTCCAACATATCCCAAGATCTCAGAATCATTGGACTGCTCTCATAGATGACAAAGATACAAAAAGGAATTATAAGAAGAACCAATCCTAACTTTTCTATTACCCTTTTTAGTTTATCATCGAGTTTATTTGAAATTACATCAATGCGAACATGTTTATCATCTTTTAAACATATTGATATACCGAAAAGAAAAACGAAAGCATGCATATACATAACAAGTTCTTGCATAAAAATAAAGTTGATATTAAATACATATCTAAGAAAAATATTTAGAATAACTAGAATGAACATCACATAAAAACACTGTTTAGTAATAACATGTGACCAATAAGTAATCTTATCGAATATTTTCACTTTTGCTCGATTCTCTTCAATAAAATATTTTCGAAAATATTTGGGTCTTTGATGTGAGTGATTTCTCCTACTTTAGGGAAAATCATATCCGTTAACCTTGAGAGATAGAATCTTAATGCGGCTGCAACCATCGCATTATTCATATATTTCATCTCTTTTTTATTAATTTCTCTAATTGAGTTGTAGCTAGAGATTAGATTTGTAAACTTTCCTTGATGTATTGTACCGTCTTTATTTATGCACCAGTCATTAGCTATCACTGCTAATTCATAGATTAATGGTCCGTTAAATGAATAATAATAATCTATTATCCCTGTGACTTTATTTTTACTAGCGAGTACATTATCTCTGAATAGATCAGAATGGATAACTCCATATGGCAAATCTAGATTAAAAAGTTTCTCAAAAATTCTATGCGAGTGTTTGAGAAGTTTTAATTGATCAGAGGTTATATGATTCTTAATTTTATTTATAGTCTTCTCAACCCATACTATATCTCTACTATTTGATATATTGGTTTTTAATTTCATTCCTGATATGTGAAACTTTCCTATGAGCTCCCCGAGAGATTTACAAAGTTGATTACTTGTATTTTCAACAGTTTTCCCTGAAAGTTTTTTCATTATTGAACAAGGCTTATTTTTGACCAGAGTAAGGATATCTCCAGTCTTCGTAGACATTATCTCTGGAGAGCATAAACCATCACTTGAAAAGAAATTCATTAACTTTAGATATTTAGTAACTTTAGATTTTTTGATATCTTCAAATATTGTCAGAACATATTTCCCGCTTGAGGTGTTTATAAAATAATTTGTGTTGGTTATTCCTTCTGAAATTCCTCTGAATGACTGTAAGGTACCAATGTCATAACTACTGAGGATTCTTCTGACATCTTTGTTTTTTAGAATTGTGTATACAGACATGTAATTATGATATATAACTTTTAATGAACAAACGATATCTAAATTTATATGGTTTTCCAAGAAGAAAATGCCGATAATTTTATAATCATTGATGGGTCATCCTATCTCTACAGAGCATTCTATGCTTTGCCAAACCTCAAAACATCCTCAGGCTTAAATTCTGGGGCCATCCATGGCTTTGCTAACATGTTGAATCGTATACTCAATGAGTACAGCCCTAAATATCTAGTTATGGTTTTTGATGCTAAAGGAAAGAATTTTAGACACGATATTTATGATGAATACAAAGCAAATAGAAATTCTATGCCCGCTGAGCTATCTGAGCAAACAGGTGCAATTATTAATCTTGTTGAAGCTCTCGGTGTAATGGTTATACAACAAAAAGGTGTAGAGGCGGATGACGTAATTGCGTCTATAGCAAGACAAATAAAAATAGAGAATTCGAAAACAATTATATCCTCTGGAGATAAAGACTTAGCTCAACTTGTAGACGAAAATACTATATTAATGAATAATTTTGATTCCAAAGTACTTGACGTTGAGGGCGTAAAAGAGAAGTTTGGAGTAAGGCCTAGTCAAATATTTGACTATCTGTGCCTTGTTGGTGATACATCAGATAATATTCCTGGGGTACCTAAAGTTGGACCTAAAACTGCAGTTACATTACTAGAGCAATATAATGATCTCGATAACATAATCAAAAATTCATCTCAACTAAAAGGTAAGCTAAAGGAAAATATTGAATCGTCACTAGAGACTATTGAGTTGGCAAAAAAATTAGTAGCTCTCAAAGACAATTTAAAGTTATCTCTTGATCCAGATCAACTCAAAAGGGGCTCAGCTGATAAAACAAAACTGGAAACAATCATAAAAAAGTATGAACTCAAAACATTATCTGAAAAACTGAATATTAAAGCGAAAAAGGAAGTTATAAAAAAAGATTACAATTTAATCAAAAACCTGAAAGAATTAAAAAAAATTATAAAAGAATGTAAGCTGAGCAAAATATATTCTTTTGATACAGAGACTACATCGCTCGATTTCCATAAGGCAGAACTTGTTGGATTTAGTTTGAGCTATAAAAATAATTCAAGTTTCTATTGTCCTTTAAGTCACAATTCTGCTGATGATATCAATTTACCGTTTGATGATACCTTGGATATACTAAGAGAGTTACTCGAAGATAAAAGTTTAACCGTCATAGGCCAGAATCTTAAGTATGATATTAATGTCCTCAAGAAGTATTCCATGATTTTTAAAAACAGGATAGAGGATACGATGCTTATGTCATATGTTATAAGTTCCAGTGGTAAGCATGACATGGATACGCTATCATCAAAATTCCTTGATCATAAACCAATCTCGTATGAAAGCGTTGCCGGAAAAGGTAAAGACCAAATATCTTTTGCGGATGTCGAAATATCTAAAGCAGTCGAATATGCTTGTGAAGATGCTGATTTAACATTCTTACTTTATCAAAAGTTGAGTAGACTTCTTAAAAAAGACAAAAAATTACTCAAAATCTATACAGAAATTGAAATCAAGCTGATGCTGATAATTGCAGACATGGAGTATATAGGCGTCTCCTTAAACAATAAAGAATTGAGTAAGCAATCACAAAATTTAGCAAAGCGTATTGATAAGATTGAAAAAAACATCTATAAGATTTCTGGTAGAGAATTTAACATAAGTTCTCCAAAACAAATTCAAGAAATATTTTATGATGAATTAAAACTTCCTATTTTAAAAAAAACACCAAAAGGACAGCCTTCAACTAATGAAGATGTAATGTCACAATTAGCCGAAGATCACGAATTACCTAATTTAGTACTGTCTTATAGGAATTTATTAAAATTAAAAAATACATATACAGATAAACTTGGTAATCAAGTCAGTGATATTTCTAATAGACTACATACATCATATAATCAGACCATCACAATTACTGGACGTCTTTCATCTTCATCACCTAATTTGCAAAATATACCAATAAGAACAGATGATGGAAAAAAAATTAGATCTGCATTTATTCCGAGAGAGGGGTATAAACTCTTCTCAGCAGATTACTCACAGATTGAACTAAGAATTATGGCTCACCTAGCAAAAGACCCCGCTATGATTGAGAGTTTCTTAACCGGTGAAGATATTCACTCATCAACTGCGAGGAAAGTTTTCAACATTAAAGACGAGCCATCAAGTGATCAACGTAGAGCAGCAAAAGCAATAAATTTTGGTTTAATCTATGGAATATCAGCATACGGACTGGCTAAGCAACTTAAGATAGATAACGTTGAGGCAAAAGGTATTATTGATACATACTTTGCTAAATACAAAAGAGTGAAAGAATTTATGGAGGAGTTAAAAGAATTAGCAAGCAAACAAGAATATGTTGAGACTATGCATGGTCGCAAAGTATTTTTGCCCAACATCAGTCACTCCAACTTCCAAGTTAGGAGCGCAGCAGAGAGGACAGCTATTAATGCACCCATTCAGGGTACTGCTGCGGATATTATAAAAATTGCTATGATCAACATAAAGGAATGGTTGATTAGAGAGAATATCCACAATGTTTTTATGATAATGCAAGTTCATGATGAGCTTGTGTTTGAAATCGAAGACTCAGATATTCACAGATATGGAGATAAAATTTCTGACCTTATGGGTTCAGCTGAAAAACTCAGTGTTCCACTCCTTGTCAACACATTCAGTGGTTCAAACTGGCAAGAGACTTAAATTGCATTCATTGCACTAAAAAATTATTTCGCTATAATTAGCCCAATGAAATTTCTGTTGTCTTTATTTTACATCCTTCTTATTGTAAGCAACCTTATTAATCCTGTGTATTCTTCAGACATAGCTAAGGGTAAAGAATTATCAGTGTCATGTGCTGCATGCCATGGTGATAACGGCATCTCTCTAAACCCAGTTTGGCCAAAATTGGCGGGTCAAAATCCAAAGTACTTGGCTTCACAGTTATATGAATTTAGAAAAGGCGCTGAGGGTAATAGAAATAATGCAGTAATGTACGGAATTGCTATGACGCTATCAGACAGCGACATAGAGGATCTATCAGCTTACTACGCCTCCCTAGAATCTAAAGTGGGTTTAACCCAAGACAAATATCTTGATCTGGGAAGAAATATATACCGAGGTGGCAATATGGAAATCAAAATTCAAGCATGCATCAGCTGTCACGGACCAAATGGACAAGGAAATTACGCTGCTGCCATTCCTATGCTATCAGGCCAACATTCACAATACACATATCAACAATTGAAAAACTTTCAAGCATCTGTCAGATCAAACGATTATAATAAGATGATGAGAAATATTGTTCACAGAATGACAGACGAAGAAATGAAAGCTGTAGCCAGCTATATCGAAGGTTTATACTAATGTTCAAACTACGATACCTTGCGTTCATACTACTTTTGATCACGGCCGCATCCTCAGATGTTTATGCTCAAAAGTATGTTCAAATCTCAACAGAGAAACAATCTGAATCTAAAGACATAATTATTTACGAATTTTTCTGGTACGGATGCCCTCATTGCTTCAATCTAGAGCCAACTATTGATAGGATTGAAGCAGACTTAGACACAGACACAAAAATTGTAAAAGTTCCTGTAGCACTCAGAGATTCATGGATGCCACATGCCAAACTTTATTATGCTTTGAGTCAGATGAATGAAATTGATGATTTACACAATTTAATTTTTGAAGAAATACACATAGAGAACAATAGACTTGATACTGAGGAGGCTATGATTGAATTTTTGAGTAAAAGTGAAATCAATACCGAAATATTCTCGGAAAAGTATAACAGTTACGGTACTGAAGCAAGAGTTAAAAAAGCAAGTAATTTGGTCAGAAAGTACCAGATTGATTCTGTACCTACTTTGGTTGTCAATGGAAAATATTTAACAAGTGGCTCTTTCGTTTCAAGTTATGATGAGCTCTACAGTGTTGTGAATTTTTTAGTTGAACGTGAGAGAAATGACTGAGGAGAGGAAAAAATGACAGCGAAAATTATAAGTGGTCGAGAGGTTGCAGAACACATTTTAGAAAAAGAACTTTCTGTAAAGGTTAAAGAATTAAAAGAGAAAAACATTGTTCCTAATTTGGTTGTAATTCTAGTGGGTGAAATGAAAGCATCTGCAAGCTATGTTGCGCAAAAAGAAAAGTTTGCTGCTAAGGCAGGCATCAAGTCTGAGGTTAGACGATTTACAGCTGAGATAAGTGAGGAGGAGATTTTATCAGAAATCGATAAAATTAATAATGATTCATTGATTCACGGGGTAATAGTTCAACTTCCTCTGCCAGATCATATTTCCGTTGCAAAAGTTCTTAATAGAATTCATCCTTCAAAAGATGTAGACGGATTCACACCCAATAACGTTGGAAAATTGTTTTTAGGTGAAGATACTCTGGTTTCATGTACACCAAAGGGTATCATGCAAATGTTAAGAATATCTGGAACTGATCTAAGTGGTAAAAACGTTACCGTAATTGGCAGATCAAACATTGTTGGTAAACCCGTTTCAATATTATGTCAATCACAAAATGCAACCGTTACAATGTGCCATTCTCGTACCAAAGATCTGAATCATAAACTTTCTGATGCAGATGTAATAATCGTAGCTGTTGGTGTCCCGAAATTCATCTCCGGGGATCAAATTCCAGAAGGCGCTGTCGTTATAGATGTTGGTATTCATAGAGTGAAATCAAACAAAACAAAAAGTGGTTATAAATTGGTGGGAGATGTGAATTTTGATGATGTGGAATCAAAAGTATCTTACATTACGCCTGTTCCAGGTGGTGTGGGGCCAATGACAATTGCTTCTCTACTTAGAAACACTTTATTCTCTGCTAAAAAAATAATATATTCGCATACTTAAAATTCAATAATTATGAAAAATATCTTAACATTATTATGTTTTTTCTTCTTATCTATCAGTTCGTATTCACAAGAGTATGAAAAGAATGTAAGCGGCAATGTAATTATTGAAGGCTCTTTTAATGCTAGTGTGAAAATTAAACCAGGGACTATGTATATATATGAGTTAAAAGGAAATGACGAATATATTTTAGACAGCACTTTAGTTAAAGGAAATAGCTTTTCATTTAAAAATAAATCATTTCAAACTGGCGTTTATCGTTTAGCTTTTAATAATTCCACAAATTCACTAGATATCGTTGTTAATCCAAGAGAGTCTAATAAGATTAGTGTGAAATTAAATAATTATCGAATTAGCAAAGGATATAATATTCCAAATTCTATTGAGAATAAGATTAAAAAATTATATACTACGAAAGAATCTTCTATTACTCAGAAGATTAAGTTGTTAAAGAAAAGTAGTAAAACCAGAGATGTTAAACTTGCTGAAATGAAGAGTTTGCAGATGGAATTATTTGAATATGGATTGAGTCTTCATAATGAAAATCCAGGAACATATTTTGGTATGATATTATCACAGATGCATTCAAAGCATCACAATGTAGCTCATCTATATTTTACAGATATTGATTTTTCAGATGAATGTATTGTAAGAAGTGCTTTATTACCAACACGTATACAAACATATTTTCAAAATTATAGTAATTGGCCAAATAATGAATATGGATTTCACGACGCGATAGATGTAGTTATGGATCATGCTAAAATCAATGAACAGGTTGCAGAATTTTGCATGTACAACATGTTGGATGGCTTTTACAATACCGGTCAAACAGATAGAAAGGGTAATGCTATTTGGAATAATTTATGTAACTACATCATGGATGAATATATTTTTGGTGAAGGATGTGGTGATGATGTTGATCCAAGTGAGTTGCTTAAAGAAAGAGCATCTCAGTACAAAAACTTACAAATTGGAAATGTGCCCCTTGATTTTAATGCTATTGATAGAAATGGAAATAATATTAATTTGAAAAAAACTTGTGCTAGTAATAAGTATACTGTTTTGATGTTTTGGGCTTCTCATTGTCAGCATTGTATGGCAGAACTGCCCGGTTTTGCAAATTGGTATAATAATAACAAAAATAGTGACTTGGAAATTATTGCAGTCTCATTGGATGGAAACAAGAAAAATTGGGAAAATGCTATCGATAATAATAATTTTAATTGGATTAATATTTGTCAATTTAAAGTATATAAATCTCCAGTTTGCTTAGATTTTAAAATTAAAAAAACTCCAACCATGTTTGTTTTAAACAAAAAAATGGAAATTGTAGCTAAACCAAGAAGTACTAGTCAATTGCAGAGTTTTTTACTAAAGAATAAATAAGACTTGGCCCTGTGGCTCAACTGGATAGAGTACCTGACTACGGATCAGG
>CAJWRL010000012.1 GCA_913046125.1 uncultured Gammaproteobacteria bacterium | reverse complement strand
AGCGGTTTAGAAAAAATAAATCCGGCAATTATTATATGGATTTAAGATATATTGCATGTGATATTTTAAATGAATTAGGCATCACTAATGTTACAATATCAAAATCTTGTACCTACAATGATAATTTTTACTCATATAGAAAAGATAAAACTACGGGAAGATTTGTCTCACTCATTTGGTTTAAAAAATGATTATTAATAAGCTTAAAAAACTCAAGCCATTTCATATAATTGGTATTGTAATTCTTCTTGGCCTTTTATACGGCTCAGTTAATCTCTACAATAAAATCCAATTCTTTAAATCGTTTGCTAACCAGACTAGGATCATATCTGTAGTCGCTGAAAAAGTTGCAATGAGCTCGATAAATAAAATTTATCCCGCAACATCTGTAATAGAATCAAATCAATCGTATGAAGTTGTATCAAAAACGGAAGGTATATTAAATGATATTTTTTTTAATGAGTCTTCATTCGTAAAAAAAGGAGATAGACTATTCTCTATCTTTTCTACAAGCTCTGTTGGTGAAATGATACTATCTGCACCTTTTGATGGTTATGTTGGTATAACCGATTATAAAGTCGGAGACAAACTTAAAAATGGCGACTTACTTTTGACCTTGGATGATATGAGTATGATGAGAGCCTATCTGTATTTACCAGAAAAAATACTTCCACAAATCAAAGGACCAATTAAATATACTGCATATTCTAAGTTGTTTCCTGGGAAGTCTTACTCAGGAGAAATTACAAATATCAACCAAAGAGTTGACAGAGATACCAGAACACTGAAGTCTTATGCCTTGATTGAGAACAGTGATGGTTCTCTGAGACCAGGTATATTAATGAACGTCGATATAATTTTAGAGGAAATTGACGAAGCCATACTTGTACCAGAACAATCGATATTAACATCTAAAGATTTCAGTTACGTTTTTGTCATAGAGAATGACGAAGCCAAACTTAGGAAAATTACTAAAGGTATAAGCACTGATGGACAAACTCAAATATTAGAGGGCCTGAGCTCTGATGATCTAGTGGTTACACTTGGCCATGAAAAATTAAAAGATGGATCTAAAATTAAATTAATTGATAAATAATGCATATATCTGAAACTACTGTAAAAAGACCTGTGCTCGCAGCTGTTCTAAGCTTATTTGTGATCCTCATAGGTTTAGCATCATATGATAAGCTGACCATACGTGAATATCCTGATATTGATAGACCAGTTGTAACTGTAACGACTGTATACTTGGGAGCTTCATCTAAAATCTTAGAGAGAGATGTAACAGAAATAATTGAGGATTCTTTGTCGGGAATATCAGGAATAAGAGAAATTACATCTGAGAGCAGGGATGAATTATCAAAAATAAGAATAGAATTCACATTAGAAACAGACCTAGACACGGCCGCAAATGATGTAAGAGATAAAGTCTCAAGAGTAGCTGCTTTATTGCCCGCAGAGGCCGAATCTCCGAGAATTGCAAAATCTGATTCTGATGCTAGAGCGATAATGTGGATTGGTTTTTCTAGTGATATTCTGACCTCTATTCAGCTGAATGATTATCTTGATAGAAATGTCGTGGATAGACTATCAATTCAGCCGGGAGTTGCATCAATTACAATAGGTGGAGAGAGAAAATATTCTGTCAGAGTCTGGATGAATCCTGAGCAAATATCCTCGCGAGGCTTAACGATTATCGATGTGATACAAGCTATTAAAAATGAGAATATTGAGCGGGGCGCCGGAAGATTTGAATCTACTGATAGAGAGATAGGTTTGAAATTAGATTCAAAATTAAAAACTCTTAATGAGTATAACAAGATTGTTATTAAGCACTATGGTGATTCCAAAGTATATCTTTCTGATGTAGCGAAAATTGAAATAGGACCGGAGTCTGATCGGGGATTTCTCAGAGCTAATAATAAAAGCGCTATAGGATTAGGCATTGTCAGACAAACTAAGTCAAACGTACTGGATGTTGCTAATAATATAAAAGCTGAACTAGATTTAATTAGACCATCATTACCTGAAAGTATAAATATGACTATTGGCTACGATCAATCAAAATTTGTAAATGAGTCTATCAGTGAGATAAGGTTTGCTCTTACTGTTTCAATGATTCTTGTCATTTTAATTATTTATTATTTTTTATCATCTAAAACTGCCACTATTATACCCGCAGTTACTATTCCAATATCTATTATTGGAACATTTTTTATAATTTATATATTTGGGTACTCTCTGAATGTACTGACATTCCTAGCATTGGTGTTAGCTATCGGCCTCATCGTAGATGACTCTATAGTTGTTATGGAAAATATCAAAAGGAGAATAGAGAATGGAGAGGATAACTACACTGCATCTATTAATGGTGCTAAACAAATCACTTTTGTAGTAATAGCTACCACTCTTGTTCTGGTCAGTGTCTTTCTACCTTTATCTTTTATGGGAGGTAAGACTGGAAGATTATTTATCGAGTTTGGTGTCGTATTATCTTTTGCTGTAATAATTTCAAGTTTTGTAGCTCTTACACTTACACCAATGATGTGTTCTAAAATCCTTGAGAAAAATCAGAAACATGAACAAAGAGAGTTATTCTCTAAATTCAAACGATTTTACGAATCATCTCTTCTTGCCTCTCAAAGCAATACAAAGATGGTCTATAGTGTGACAATCATTTTTATAATAATCTCATTCCTTTTGTTTAAATTTATACCAAAAGAATTAGCACCATCAGAAGATAGGGGAATATTTATTGTATCAGTTAATGGTCCAGAGGGCTCTTCACTAGATTATACGAATGGAATGGTGAAAAAAGTTGAAAATATATTATCTGATTATGTGGATAAAGGAGAAATAAAGACAGTTTTTGCAATTGTTGCTCCTGGCTTCTCTGGTGAGCCCGGTAATGTTAACTCAGCATTCATTTTCGCATCTCTAATGCCCTGGGAAGACAGATCAAGACATCAAAAGGATATAGTTCGTGAAATTTTTCCTAAATTAATATCAATGCCAGGCGCCATGATATTTACTATTAATCCTCCTAGTCTTGGACAAAGTCCATTCAAATCACCCGTAAGACTAGTCATTAGTGGAACCGATTATGATCAAGTTGGAGAGTGGGGAGAGACTATCAAAAATATATCTCAAGATATAGGACTCAGAAATGCTAGGATAGATTATAAAGTAGATAAACCTAGACTTAATCTAAAGGTTGACAGAGATGCTGCTTCAAATCTGGGTGTTTCTGCTGATGATATTGCAACATCTCTAGATGCATTATATGGCTCAAGGAAAGTGACAAATTATTCACTTGATGGAATAACTTACAACGTAATTTTAAAGGCTGATGAGGACTATCTTGTTGATGAATCAAATCTTGATAATATTTTTATCAAATCTAGCACTACGCAAAAGCTGATACCTCTTAGTAATTTGGTTAACAACAATCTTGAGGCTACCAGCAAAAGTTTAAAGAGAGTCAATAGACTCCCATCAGTTACATTATCTTCCTCAATCTCGCCAGGTTCATCACTCGGAGATACTTTAAATGACCTCATCAACGAATCAAGTAAGGTACTGCCATCAAATGCAAAAATATCTTTTGCAGGTGCATCTAAAGAGTATTTTGAGACTGGTTATAAGCTCGAGTTGACAATTCTTATGGCAATCTTAGTTGTTTATTTAGTACTATCTGCACAATTTGAAAGTTTCAGAAATCCTTTAATTATAATTTTAACAGTTCCTATTACTATGACTGCCGGTATCTATTCTCTTTTTGTAACCGGGACGTCACTAAACGTTTACAGTCAAATAGGCTTCTTAATGCTAATTGGATTGATAGCAAAAAATGGCATACTTGTAGTAGAATTCGCAAATCAGTTAATTGAGGATGGGATGAGAAAATCTCAGGCCATTATTGAATCATCACTCATAAGATTCAGGCCTGTTATCATGACAACACTATCAACATTACTCGGTGCAATACCATTAATCTTGAGCACGGGAGCAGGAGCCGAGAGTCGCTTTGCTATGTCTGTAGTTGTTTTCGGAGGCATTGCATTAGCATCCTTTATTACTCTATATTTAATTCCAGCGCTGTATCTGTTAATTGAGAAGGACGATTAATTTTTAGGGATTATCTTTAAACCTTTCTGTTTAGAGTAATATGTTGATAAATCAATTATATCTTGTTCTGATAGACCAGCTGCAAAACCACTCATTATTGCATTTTGTCTTTCACCACTTTTATATGCATTCAATGAATGAATAAGGTAATTTTTATATTGACCAGCTAACCTTGGGTACAATTTATTTTCACTATTTCCATCACCACCATGACATGCGGAGCATGTAACAGATTTTTCTTTACCACGGTCATAGCTAGAATCAGCAATGACTTGATTACTAAAGAAAAAAGTTAAACATATGATAAAAAAGTATTTTCTCATTTCACTGATTCAAAATAGTTTGCTATATCAATGATATCCTGGTCAGACAATCCTGATGCATTTGCATGCATGGTGCCATGTTTTCTCTCTCCCTTTTGGTATGCTTTGAGCGCTGAGATTATATAGTCAGCATGTTGGCCCCCTAATTTTGGTACCTTGTAGGTAGGATAAGTGTTGTTGTAACCCTCGATAGCATGACAACCAAGACAAGTCTCTGATTTTTCTCTTCCTGTATATTCATCAGCGTGTGAAATCGAAACGGATATGGCTAATATAGCAATGCTTTTGAGTATAGCTTTCATAAAATTTGTGGCATTATAGCATTAAATTTAAAAGAGATAAAATAAGATTTTTTTTGTATAATAATTTAGAACTCAAAATTAACTTAATTCAATAACAATGCCAATATACGAATATAAATGTGAAGATTGCGATAAAGTTTTCGAAGTTATACAAAAAATCTCGGAAAAAAAGCTTACTAAATGTAAGTGTAGTAAAAATGGCACTGTTCATCGAATGGTATCGTCGTCTGGTTTTAGGCTAAAAGGGTCCGGTTGGTATGAAACTGATTTTAAAACAAAAAAATCTGATACAAAAAAAACGGAAACATAAACTATGCAAAGATCTTATTGCGGTCTTATTGATCTCAAATCAGTTGAACAAAATCTTGTAATAAAAGGTTGGGTCAATACTCGCAGAGACCATGGTGGAGTTATATTTATCGATTTAAGAGATCACACTGGGCTAGTACAAGTAGTTTTCAATCCAGAAGAGAGGGAAATATTCGAGGCTGCGCAAGCTATACGTTCCGAATACGTGCTTGAGGTATGTGGCATAGTAAAAAAGAGACTAGATGGTACGGATAATCCTGAAATGTCTACCGGTAAGATAGAAATTGTTGCCAAGGACTTAACAATACTCAATACGTCTAAAACTACACCCTTTAAAGTCAATGATGAGGCCACTAATGAAGACTTGAGATTACAATATAGGTATATCGACTTGAGAAGTACATACATGCAGGATAATTTAAGATTTAGATCAAAACTTTTTAGTACGATCAGAAATCATCTAAATGACATGGAGTTTAATGAAATCGAAACACCTATTCTTACAAAACCAACACCTGAAGGGGCGAGAGATTATATTGTTCCAAGTAGAGTTCATAAAGGCAGTTTTTTTGCATTACCACAGTCACCACAACTATTTAAACAAATGCTAATGATGTCTGGTTTAGATAAATATTATCAAATAGCAAAATGTTTTCGTGATGAAGATTTGAGGGCAGATCGTCAGCCTGAATTTACACAGCTTGATATAGAGTGTTCGTTTTATAATGAAGAAGATATTATGCATTTATCTGAGTCATTGATGCAAAAGATATTTACGGAATTGATTGATAAGGATGTAACTTTAAAATTTCCAAAAATTAGTTATAAGGAATCCATGGAACGATATGGTTGTGATAAACCCGACTTAAGAAATCCACTTCATCTAGTTGATATATCAGACTATCTTGTTAATACAGATTTCAAAGTATTCAAAGATTGTGTCAATAATTCTGATAAACGTATTGTTGCACTTAATATTCCAGATGGCTCTAAATTAACTAGAAAGAATATTGATGACTACACTGATCTTGTTAAAACATTCGGAGCTAAAGGTTTAGCTTATTTTAAAGTTGAAGACTCAAATAACACTGACACAGGGATTAGCTCGCCAATCAAAAAGTTTTTAAGTTCTGAAGAAATAGATGCGATTATTAAATCAGTTCAACCATCTAGTGGCGACCTGATCTTTTTTTCAGCAGATACAGTAGATATTGTTAATAGCTCAATGTCAGCCTTGATCTCAAAAATTGGTTCTGATTTGAATCTATTAAAAAGTGGTTTTGAGTTTGCATGGATTATCGATTATCCGATGTTTGAATATGAAAAGGGGACTAAAAACTTAACTTCTCTTCATCATCCATTTACATCCCCAGCCTCAAATGACCAAGATTTTAATGATCAGACGCTCTCACGCGCGTATGATCTTACACTTAATGGTAACGAAATTGGGGGTGGTTCAGTGCGTATTCATGAGAAGTCAGAACAACTCAAAGTTTTTCAGGCACTTAAGCTTACTGATAGTGAGATAGAGAGTAAATTCGGTTTTTTTCTTAAGTCTTTGGAATACGGGTGTCCACCTCATGCAGGTATTGCCTTTGGCTTGGATAGAATAGTTATGTTATTAAGAGGCTTAAGCTCTATTAGAGATACCATTGCTTTTCCTAAGACACAATCTTCATCATGCCTTCTAACGGAAGCCCCAACTGAAATAGATTCAGAGCAACTAAAAGAACTTGCAATAAAAACCAATAAGCCAAAGACATGAATGAGAGTAACTATAAAAGAAGATTAGAAGAAGTTAAAAAATTTCTTAATGTCAATGATGCCAAGCTCATATCTCACTATTATGTAGATAGTGAAATTCAGAGGCTTACAGAAGATACTGGAGGATGTGTGGCGGACTCACTTCAAATGGCTAAATTTGGTACCGAGCAAACAGAGAAAAATCTAATCATAGCAGGTGTTAGGTTCATGGGTGAGACAGCAAAAATACTTAATCCAGAAAAAAAAATATATGTTTTAGATAAAGATGCAACTTGTTCTCTTGATGACAGTTGTGGTGTAGATGATTTTAAAAACTTTTGTGATAAATACCCTGATCGGGATATTGTTGTATACGCTAATACAAGTGCCGAGGTAAAAGCTATGTCTGATTGGGTAGTTACATCAAGTATAGCAATTCCACTTGTTGAAAACTTAGCAAGTCGTGGTAAGAAAATCATTTGGGCACCTGATAAATACTTAGGATCCTATATTCAAGATCAAACAGGAGTAGACATGATTATGTGGGATGGTGCGTGTATAGTTCATGAAGAATACAAGACTATAGAGCTTAAAAAACTTATTCAAGAGTTAGGAGACTGTGAAGTTCTAGTTCACCCTGAATCACCAAGGAGTATAATACAGCTCGCAGACGTTGTTGGGTCAACAACAAAGTTAATAAATGCATCTAAAATTAGCAAATCGAAAAATATTATAGTAGCTACCGAAAAAGGAATTTTCTATCAAATGAAAAAACTATCTCCTGAAAAAAATTTTTTTGAGGCTCCTACTGAAGGAGAAGGCGCAACATGTAAGAGTTGTGGTAGGTGCCCATGGATGCACCTCAATACATTTGATAAACTCATGAACGTAATTAACCAAAATAATGAGATACATCTTGATGAGAAAACAGTGGCACATGCGAAAAAATCAATCAATAGAATGATTGAGTTTGAGGATAAGTATTATCAAAAAAATAAGAGGGCATCATAATGGCTGGTCATAGTAAATGGGCTAATATTCAACACCGAAAAAAAGCACAAGACAATAAAAGAGGAAAAGTTTTTACAAAGATAATTAGAGAGATTACTGTTGCTGTAAAACTTGCTGGCCCTGATATGAGTAGTAATTCAAGATTGAGACTTGCTATGACGAAGGCTAATAAGAACAGTGTGCCCAAAGATACAATTGAGAGGGCTATTAAAAAGGGCTCTGGACAGAGCGATAGTTCTTTCGAGGAAATAACATATGAGGGATATGGCCCAAAAGGAATAGCAGTCATTATCGAATGTCTAACGGATAATAAAAACCGCACTGTCTCTGAAGTCAGGCATGCTCTAACTAAATATAACGGTAGCCTTGGCACCAAAGGGTCAGTCTCTCACTTATTCAAAAAAGTTGGGATTCTTACAGTCATTGACACAACAGAAGATGATCTGATAAATCTAATTGATGATGTGGAAATCCTAGATTATGAGCAAACCGGCAATGACTGTATTATCAATACTGAACCTACAAATTTATTTACAGTTAAAACCTTCTTCGAGTCTAAATCTATCAAAACGAAAGATGAGGAATTGATACTCGAACCAACAACAATGTGTGATATTGGTGAAAGCGATTTAGAGCAGGTTGAAATGTTTACAGATAATTTAGAGGATTTAGATGATGTTCAGAATATATATACGAACATTAATATAATATAAAATAGTAATGACAGTCATATTGGGAATTGATCCAGGAACAAACATCACAGGATACGGTATTATTAAGTTAGAGGAGTCTAAGCCTACCTATTTACATCATGAGATACTCAAAACTGGACTTAAAAATATGTACACACTTAAGTTATCATTGATTTACGATAATACCAAAAGATTAATAGAACAATATAAACCAGATGACATTGCATTAGAGTCTGTCTTTTTTAGTGTCAATGCGGGCACGGCTATAAAATTAGGTCAAGCGCGGGGAGCAGCGCTATCTGCATGCAGCGGAGAGCATAGAAACATTTACGAGTACAGCCCGCGAAGAGTTAAAATGATCATTACTGGCAACGGAGCTGCAGATAAGATGGAGGTTCAAAAGTTCGTCAAGAGAAAACTAAGATTAAGAAGGAAACTTGAAGAAGACGCCTCTGATGCCCTAGGAGTTGCACTGTGTCATGGAGTAACATCAACTGATACTCCAGATGAAATTAAACCCATATAGTTATTTAGAATGGATACACTCATAATTAATGAAATTTTTTATTCCATACAAGGAGAGACTTCTCGTTCAGGGTTTCCTACAACTTTCGTCAGACTCACAGGATGTCCACTTAGATGTTCATATTGTGACACTGAATATGCATTTAAAAATGGATCAAAAATGTCATTCAATGAAATATGTTCTGCGATTAAAAAAAATGAATCTAAGTATGTCACTGTGACTGGAGGAGAACCACTTGCTCAGAAGGATGTAATCCCATTCTTGAAATATTTATGTGATATGAATTATTCTGTGTCTATTGAGACGAGCAATGCATATGATATTTCTGCTATTGATTCAAGGGTGTCAGTTATCTTAGATGTTAAAACTCCTGCCTCTCTTGAATCAGATAAAAATTTGATATCAAATTACAAAAAACTCAAACCCATTGATGAGATTAAATTTGTTATCTGTAATATAGATGACTTTAATTGGGCAAGAGATTATATATCATTACATAATCTTGATATACTCTGTCCAATTTTATTTTCTCCATCATATGATGATATGCCAATATCTGAACTTGCAGATCTTATCCTTAAATATTCTGTGAACGTCAGACTTCAAGCACAACTTCATAAAACTATTTGGGGACCAGTTAATGGAAAATAAAAAAGCTCTGATATTATTCTCCGGAGGACTAGACTCTACGACTGTTCTTCATCATGCTCTATCCAAAGGTTATGATTGCACAGCTCTCACCATTGATTACAATCAAAGACATATTTATGAGGTCAAGTCTAGTCAAGAATATCTTAAAAAAGAAAACATAGATGGCTTAATTTTCAAAATCGATCTATCTCAAATAGGTGGTTCAGCATTAACTGACAATGAGGTTGAGGTGCCCATAGAATCTCAGCCTGGAATCCCAATAACATATGTTCCTGCTAGGAACACAATTTTTTTATCTATAGCATCAGCTTATGCAGAGAAACTATCAATCACTGAGATCTTTATTGGTGTTAATCAAATAGATTATTCAGGTTATCCTGATTGCAGACCTGAGTTTGTAGATAGTATTCAAAATACTATTAATCTTGGTACTAAAGTTGGCGTAACAGGCGGTTCAATCTTAATAAATGCACCTCTTATAAATATGGCAAAGGGAGAAATTATTCGTTACGGGATAGAATTGGGTATTGATTACTCCAGAACTGTGTCTTGCTATCAAGCGGACAGTGAGGGAAGAGCATGCGGGAAGTGCGACTCGTGCAAATTCCGAAAAGAAGGTTTTAAATTAGCAGGCATAAAGGACCCGACTAGATATAAAAATTGAAAATTTATTAAAAATATATAAACTGTGATTTTGTATATGGAAATAGCTACAACAATATTAATTTACACTTCTGTACTAGGGTTTATACTCGGTTATGTTGTCAATAAAACAAATTTCTGCACAATGGGTGCTGTATCGGATTTAGTTAACATAGGCGACTCTTCACGATTAAAAGCCTGGTTTCTTGCAATTACAGTTGCAATACTAGGCGTCACTTTTCTAGAATACACTGGAACACTGAATGCAAATGATTCAAGAATACCCTATCGTAACTCAGTCTTTTTCTGGCCAAGATACATTATTGGTGGAGTAATGTTCGGCATAGGGATGACTCTAGCAAGTGGCTGTGGAAATAAAATTCTTATCAGAATAGGCGGCGGAAACATAAAATCTGTTTTTGTTTTAGTAATAGCAGGGTTCATGGCACTTCTTATGACTAGAACTGATTTCTATGGGTTACTATTTCATAGTTGGATGAGTCCTATTAGTCCAGATCTAGCTAAAATCGGTATAAGTGACCAATCAATACAGACAATAATAGCTTCATTAATTGGTTTAGATAACAGTAGCATATTTATCTCATTGATAGTGCCATTACTGATCTGTGGAATCCTCCTTAAATATATCTTCTCATCGAATAAAAAGCTTAGTAATGATAATCTCCTTTCTGGCATTGTTGTAGGATTAGTTGTGACGTTTGCCTGGTTGCTCACAGGGGGTGATCTTGGTCAATCATGGATAGAAAATAATGACTTTTTAGATACTCCATATCCTGCTGTTGGTGTACAATCATTTACTTTTATAAACCCCATGGGAGAGACACTTTTATTCACCAGCAATATATTCGATAATTTTTTCTTAACGTTTGGTGTAGCAGCACTATTATCAACAATCGCTGGTTCATTTGTGTACTCAATATTAAGTAATAATTTGAGAATAGAATGGTTCGCAAATGGACATGACTTTTTCAGACATATGATTGGTGGAATTTTGATTGGAATTGGCGGAGTACTCTCTTTGGGTTGTACTATTGGGCAAGGTGTTTCAGGTGTGTCTACGTTAGCAATTGGTTCTGTTATCACCTTAATTTCAATCATATTTGGTGCTTCACTAATGATGAAAATCGAGTATTATAAAGCAGTGTATGATGATAGTAGTTTCATTGAGCTTCTTAAAAATTCACTTATAGATTTAAGGGTTCTTCCAGAAACACTTAGAACTCTTGAAAAGATTTAATATATTTGGGGCGTTAGCTCAGTTGGTAGAGCAGTGGCCTTTTAAGCCATTTGTCACAGGTTCGAATCCTGTACGCCCTAAAAAATTATACTGCCTTATTTTTTCAATAGTTTGTCTAACAACAAACTCAGTATTAGCCAGTAGTCAAAGTGTCAAAATCCAAAGAGACGACGGCATAACACTAAATGCTAACTTGTCCAAAAACTTAAAAAATGATTCTGTATACATGATTGTTCACGGCACACGAGGATTCAAGACAATGGAGATAATAAAATCATTGGAGCAAAGAATTTTAATTGAAGGCCATGATGTCCTAAGCATAAATTTGAGTTATGACATCAACAATAGAAATGATAGCTTCTTATCTTGTGATATTAAACATACTCATAGCGAATATGAATCTGTTAGAGAAATTATAAATTGGTATGAATATCTATTGAGCAAAAACTACAAAAAAATTTCTCTGGTCGGACACTCTAGAGGAGGTTTTAATATCCTCCAAGCTGCTGAGTTAATCAATAACAGCGACCTCGAACTACATCTGTTAGCTCCAATAGTTGATACATATAATGGAACTAGAGATTATTATACAACTGAGCATAATTTACCATATGACCAAGTGATTCAGAATGATGAAGAATATATGATATCTGAAAGATATCCATCAATTAATTTTTTATTTTGTGAGAATGCCCAAGTATCCTCATATACTTTTAGATCATATTTAGATTTTAGTGAAAACAAAAATAAATATCCATTTACTTTCAGCATTTTAAAACTACTCAATGAGAGTAATAATAAAATTTTCATTTATTCTGGCACTTCAGATGAAATACTATTCGATAGTTATAAAATGTTCGACTCTATTGGAAAAAGAAATTTGACTCAATATATTATTGAAGATGCAGATCATTTTTTCAGAGACATTTTCCTAGACGATGTAATTGATCTTATGTTTGACTAATTTACTGAATTATAAAAGGATCGTCAGACGTGTTGGTTGTATCGCCTTCTAGGCTTTTTTCCAACTGAGATGATGATTTTGGACCTATTGTTATTTCTGATTCAGAATTATCAAACATTCCTCTCATAACTTTGATGGTGGCAAATCTATTTTCCTTTTGATAATTGATTAGGATAAATCTTGATCTAACAATACCTATCTCAGACCAACCATCTGAAATCATATTTTTTCGATAAAAACTTACAGTATCATCTGCAGTCTCATCATGTTGTAAGTATAATATTCCTGAGAACTTACTTCCTTCACCAAAAATCACTGTTTTGTTGACTAAATATTTTGAATTCTCTGGTAAAGGTATGGATACTTGTAATTTTTGTTCAACTGATATCTCTTTTTGCTCTTCTGCTTGGCTTTCTAACATAGCCTGCATATTAGCGCACGATGATAAAAAGAGTGAAGTTAATGTGATAGTCAAGAATCTAGTTACGATCTTTACCTGCATATTTTAGAGTATATATTAAATATAATTATTTTCTAGAGCCAGGACCATTGACTTCAAGGCCATTACTCATAAATGTAGTAAAAAATTCAAGATTGTTTAGCTCATCACTACCACCCTTGAAACTTTTAGCTCTTATTCTGTTGAGGCATCCAGCAAATCTCTCATGGAGTGTAACTAACCTGCCCATCCCAGAGCGATATACTGGAAAATGTGTTGGGTGACCAATAGCTGGACTGGGGATATCAGCTCTAAGTTTTGTTCCTGTTTGATAAACATGACAGTCTGCACAAGAGAAATTTAGCTGACCTTTCTTTGTAAAATATAATCTCCTGCCATCTTCGTAGGCATCTAAGGCTTCTTTGGTATTGGGGATTTGAACATTAAATTTATTGCCCCTTGATGTATATGCCATGTAGGCAGAAACATGCGCTAATTCCTTACCTTTGAAATAACTAAGTGGCTTCTCCCCGTTTTTAACTCTGCAGTCATTGAGGGCTCCCTCTAATGTCACTACTTTATTTTTTTCAGTATCAAAATAAGGATAGTTTTGTCTGATACCAATGCCATCATTTTCAAAACAAGATCCGTAAGTGTTACCGTTTTTAAATGGCCTGTTAAACAACTCTTCTCCTCTGTCAACATTAAGTTCATACGGAGGGAATTCTTCCATAGCCTCCCATTGCTCCCTTGCAGACTTATCAATAGAATATACGCCATTTTTATAATCCTCAAAAGGTGTATCAGGAAACCTATTTTCAAAATAACTTACAAACTCATCGTAATCTTTTTCGGGGCTAGCAACTGCCGAAATTGAAGGAATCAAAAAAGCTATTAGAAGTAGTTGTTTAAACATTTATTTAACGGCGCTAGTTTTAGAGTCTCTATTACCTTGATTATCTACCCAAGATATTTCCAGATTATCTCCCTTGTTACCTTTGTATTTAAAGGTTAAGTAAGGATTCTTTGATACAGCAGGCCCCCAATAAATAGTTATAACATCTTTTCCGTTAGCTTTACTGTGTACTTCTTGAATGTAGTGAGCTGGTATAAGGTCACCTGTTTTTTTATCTTTTCTTTGCCCAGTCTCCATTGGATGTTTGATTAGTGCTTTGACTGTTACAACGCCATTGGATTCTTTTGATCTCATTTTTATAGTACTCATGATTAACCTCCACAGCCTCCTATAGTTACTTTAACCTCTTGCGTTGAGGTATAAACTTTGTCGCCACTCTTAACAGCTGCCATCACATTCGATGTTTTACCCATTTTCAACCTTGTGCCTATGGAAGGCTCTGAGAGTGATGTTAATTGATATCCACTTGATAATGGTTGAGGATTATTTTCTACGAATATCATAATTGACTCTACATTATCCAATGTTGTTGATACATTGATTGGAACGATAGCCCCATTCTCTGCGATCTCTGGAGCTTTAAGTTTTACCTTTGATGACTCCTCTAAGTTACTGTGACCATAGACACTACTTACAGATTCAGTTAAATCTTTAATATCAAAAGATTTTTTAGGCCATGCTGCATATGCTTTCTTACTAACAATAAGTGAAGGTATAGCGACTAATGAACCTGCGAATAACATGCTATTTTTTATAAAGTTTCTTCTGTTCATATTTCTCCTCAAAGTGTATATAAATAATCAATTATTTTGTTAATCTCATTTCTAGTTAGAGCACCATGTTTCCCAAATGGCGGCATAAATGAATATGGATCTTTTTCAGTTGGATCCCAGATTTGTTGAAAAAGTATTTCTCTGTCAGGAAACCTTGCTTTCATAGCAAGCAAAGGCGGACCATTATTTCCTGCTAATTCTCCATCTTCAATCATGTGACATGCAAGGCAATTACCTTTTTTTCTGTCGAATGTAAGTTTTTTCCCTTCAGCAATAGTGTCAGGAAATGATGCAATTGGCATCAATATTATTACAAAAAGTAATGATTTTATAAGGCTTTTCATGACAGTATTATATATATGAATGACCTTTATTAAAACATTTTTTAATCACAGGTTTTAT
>CAJWRL010000011.1 GCA_913046125.1 uncultured Gammaproteobacteria bacterium | reverse complement strand
GACCGCGAGGAGCAGTTGCAGGATCATCTTCACTAGCAAGTTCTAGGTGATGGTTGTATACGTGTGCGTAGCAGAAATGAGCTGAACCTGAAAGACCCATTGTCATTCTTGAAATAATGAATGCAAAGCCTTTGCAGTGTGATAACTCATGTCCGTAAATGATACCTATACCGGCAAATATACCTGTTGAAAGTACTGCACCGATTAAATCTAATGAGGTAATCCCGCTATATACAGGAATTAGACCAAACCATGTTGCTGTTATTTCTACTGGTACACCTGTCATGAATCCGTATACTCTCCATGCTAGTGCAAGTTGTAGTAGTACGAATACAGGTAACATCATGTACATTACCAAGTTTTGGAATGTTGGGCTTGCTTTAGTAGTACCGTCTTCTTTGTGCATTGAGCTTGAAGCTTGCTTACGAAGAATAGTGTCAACGATGACACCTACGCCTAAAAGTGCAACACCAATCCAAGAAAGCATTCCACCTGCAATCACACCTGCTAGAGTTACTAGAATTAGTGATGGTGCAAGCAAATACTTAATGTTTGCAAATATTGTTGACATAATTGCCTCCTTTGTCCGCATTTTGTCAATTAATTAAGTAGATTAGAGTATTAATATATAAGTTTTGTCTAATATATATCAACTCTGTCTACTTTCTGTCCATAACAATATGACAGGAACAAGGGTCTGTCAACATATATTTGAAAAAATTTCAGGAGTATAAAAAGGTTATTTTTTAGCGTATTTTTTCTTAAATTTGGCTACACGACCTTCTTTAGTCTCAATACGTCCTTTGCCTGTATAGAAAGGATGTGACTCAGAGGATGTCTCGATCTTGTATACCGGATATTCATTCCCATCCTCATATTTCATGGTTTCATTGGTCTTGATAGTAGAAGACAATAAAAAACTCTTATTGCATGTCACGTCATGAAATATTACCGGCTTGTAATCTGGATGAATATCTTTTTTCATAATGAGGGCTAATATATCATATTTTATTAAAATATTAATCTTTTAGTGCTATAAAATCATCATGGAAATAATACAGATAACAGATCTACACATATCGAAGGATAAAAGTGACTCGAAACATGATTGTGTTCCATATGAGAGGCTGACAAAGGTTTTAGAACACATAAGCGCCAATCATTCTCAACATTCTAATTTGGTAATTACTGGAGATCTATCTAGTGATTTTACCCACGAATCCTATAAGAATATCAGCTCTCTCATAAAACAATTTGAATTCAATGTGAGTATTCTCCCTGGTAATCATGATGATCTCAGTATGATGAAACTCATATGTGATGACCAGATAAAATTAGAGTCACTGGACTGCAAAAATAAGTATTTTTCGATATTTAATTTTGACACACATATTCAGGATAACGTGAGGGGGGTTATAAATCAGAAAGAGATCGAAAACCTGGACAACCAATTATCAGCAAACAGAACAAATGTTATTATTTTCTCTCATCATCCACTCATCAAAGTTAACTCAGAGTGGATTGATATGAATATTACGGAGAACAATAATCTACTTGTTCAATTTATGCTCAAGCAGAATGACATTACATTTAACGTATTTTCCGGACATGTTCATCAGGAATTTTACAAACGAATTAACAATGTGTGCTTTTACACATCACCATCTACATGTTATCAATTTGAAGCACAGTCAGATAATTTTAATGTTGATAGAAGCCTCAGTAATGGTTACCGTGTAATATCTTTACACGGTAACACCTTAACTACGAATGTCATCAGACTATAGTTAGTTATAGCTTGACTCACCATGAGAGGATATATCAACACCAGTTTCCTCATCTTCGTTGGTAACTCTCAAATTACCTGTGAAAATTTCAGCAACCTTAATTGCAACTATTGTAAAAATGGTGCACCAAATAATTGTAAAGACTACACCAAATAGTTGAATCAAAAATTGATCAGATATCGAATTCTCCATGCCTAAGCCACCAAATTGAGAGGAAGCAAAAATGGCAGTGAGGAGTGTGCCCAATATCCCACCTACTCCATGAACTGGAAAGACATCAAGTGAATCGTCGATATTAATTTTATTCTTGATGTACTGCGTAGCCTCATAGCATATTAATCCAGCCAATGTTCCGATCAACAACGCTCCCATAGGTCCAACGAAACCAGATGCAGGAGTAATGGTTCCCAGGCCAGCAACCATACCTGTAACTATTCCCAGAACACTTGGTTTTCCAGATCTTGACCATTCTCTGAACATCCACGCAAGAGATCCTGATGCAGCCCCGATGTGTGTTACAAGCATTGCCATACCCGCAGATTGATCAGCAGCTAATGCAGAGCCTGCATTAAAACCAAACCAACCGACCCAGAGCATTGATGCTCCGGCCACAGTCATACTTAAATTATGTGGTGGCATAGGGACGGTCTGAAATCCTGTTCTGTTGCCTAGGTAAATCGCTAGAACTAAAGCTGCAACACCTGCATTTATATGAACGACTGTTCCTCCAGCAAAGTCCATTAGACCCATTTCTCCTAGGAAGCCACCGCCCCACACCATATGACATATAGGGGCATACACCAGAATCATCCAAACGAAGCTGAATATAAACATAGATGAAAATTTCATTCTCTCAGCAAAACCACCAACAATCAGCGCTGGTGTAATTATTGCAAAAGTTAACTGAAACATAACAAATACTGTCTCAGGAATATCGCCTGACATTGAACTGGCAGATAATCCTGCTAAAAACGAATTGTCCAAGCCCCCAATGTAAGAATTCAACGACCCTCCGTCACCGAAGGCCAAGCTATACAAAAATGCGACCCACATGATACTTACTAGACAAGCAAGACTGAAACATTGCATCAACACTGACAGAACATTCTTGCTTCTGACAAGCCCACCATAGAAAAAAGCTAGTCCTGGTAAGGTCATAAAAAGAACTAGTGCTGTAGAAGTTAATATCCAAGCTGTATTAGCATTAGATATTTGACCGTCAGACGCTAATGCAACATCAGCATTTAACAGAAACAGGAGTCCACAAGCTACCCCTAGATAGATGTATTTAATCATAATTTTACCTCATTCAATGTTTAATATAGTGCAATTAGTGTGCCAAAATAGTGCGAAAGATAAAAATTAAAAAGGTTTGTAAAATACTCATTTCTGAATTAGTTTTAGGTAATACAAATTTATTTTATTTATTTATTTGCGCCTAAATGGAGCATGTAGCACTAAATATGGACATTAAAACAGACATAGTAATAATTGGAGCAGGTCCTGCTGGGTCCATGGCTGCAAACGTCTTGCGTGATGCGGGTAAAAGCGTAGTAATCATAGATAAAAGCAATTTCCCAAGACATAAGTCTTGTGCAGGCGGACTAACACCGAAGACCATAGCAGAACTACCTTTTGACATCAAAGCATTAAGTCAGCATAACTCCGATAAAATGTTATTTAAATTTACTAATGGGAAAACTGTAGATTTAAACAACGAGCTAGGTGCTTGCAAGATGGTTATCAGAGAGGAGTTTGATCACTATTTTTTTAATTTTGTTATAAAAAAGGGAGCAGATTTCATTAATTCAAAAGTTGAGAAAATATCAGAAGATGATGAGGGGGTTGTTGTTCAGACGAACAACGAAACATTAAGATGTAAGTATCTCATTGGGGCAGATGGAGCTAACAGCACAACTAGAAGATTAATCACTAATCTAAAATATAAAAATCCTGTGTTTGCCTTCGAGGGATTAGTCAAAAGGGAAAACTCTAAGAAAAACGTTCCAACTAAATTTGTATTTAATAAACTTGGATACAGTTGGATATTCCCCAAACAAGATCACTACAACGTTGGAATTGGCAATTTAATATTTGACCCTTCATGTCCAAAACCACGAAAAAATGACCTTTTAGATTTTGTGAGAGAAGAGCTCGAATGCGATCAACTCGAACACATAACAGGCTTCCCAATAGGCACAGAAGGCAAATGCTATGAGCCAAGTTCGAAGAGAATGTATTTAATTGGAGACGCGGCAGGTTTTGCAGAAACTTTATTAGGAGAGGGTATATATAATGCAGTTATTTCTGGTAAATACATCGGTAATGCAATTAAAGATAGTGAGATACCAGATGTAGTCTTCGAAAAATATACTAATTTTCTTGATGGTATGAAAAAAGAATTAGCGCTTTATAATCGAGGTGCAAAAGTCTTGTATAAAAAACAACGAATGAGTTACTGGATGCTGAAATTATTCTTTGGGAGAAGGTTTATGGATGGATACTCAACTGGTAAAACTCTTACTGAAATAATCAAAGGTAAATATCCTTTTCCATCTATCTAGTACGTGTAGAACAATAGCGTGTCAGATCAATCAAAACTTTCTCATAACTACTGTTACTTTCTAAAACATCGATCGCATTTTGAGTATATGTATCTATTGCTTCTAATGTATATTTATCTGAGCCATTTTTGATAAATATTTCCCGCAATTTATCAGTGTCTGAAAGGATTTTGTTATTAAAGATGTTTTCAATAATACTCTTGTCATTTGTATTAGAGTTAATGTAGCTGTGTATTAAAGGTAGTGTAGACTTCCCCTCCGATAAATCTTCAGCAATATTTTTTCCTGTTTCATTGTCATCGCCAAAATAGTCAAGATAATCATTTCTTAGTTGATATGCGATTCCGAAATTTTTGCCAAATTGTTTGGCCCAATCATGATTACTACTACCTGCGATATCCATAGCAACCAGTGCTGAAGCCTCAAATAATTTTCCAGTTTTTAGATAAACTATTTCAATATATTTCTCTTTATCCTCGATAATCTTCTCTTTGTACATCAATTGCATTACCTCTCCTTGAGATATCTTATTGGTTGTCTCAGCAAGTATTTTGTATACCCTCTCCCTGTTTATCTCCACGATCAACTCAAATGCTCTCGAATATAAAAAATCTCCGACAAGTACAGCGCTATCATTACCCCAAAGTTTATTTGCAGTATTTATGTTATGCCTCACATCGGATTGATCGACTACATCGTCGTGAAGCAATGTGGCAGCATGGATTAGTTCAATGATTGCAGCAGACTCTATGATTTTTTTCTCATTAGACATTATCTTTGATATTAAAAATACAATAATTGGTCTAATACGTTTCCCCCCGCTATCGATCATATGACTTGAAAGTGTATTAATAAGGGGTATTTCTGTTGTAGTTACTTTTTTTAGAAAAGCGTTCAAATCATCAATTTCGTTCGATAATTGATCATTTATTTCATTCAAGATAGTCATGGTCAGAAAAATATATCATATTTACTCAATCAAAAACGGGATAAAGTGGTTTATTATTTGAAAAAATAAAGGTAGAATCACTCAATTCACAACATTATGAATGCAATTATCAAACAAGGTGGACATCAATATAATATAGCTGAAGGCGACGTTATTCGTGTTGACCTACTATCTGAGCCAGAGGGTAGTAAGATTGAACTTAGTAATATACTGATGGCATTCAAGGATGATGATTCAGTTATTGATAAAAAATCTCTATCTTCTATTAAAATCAAGGCAACTATCCAAAAACATGGTAGATATCCAAAGGTAAGAATAGTAAAATTCAAAAGAAGAAAACACTATATGAGGACTCAAGGTCACAGGCAGGGTTTCTCAGAAATTAAAATAGAATCTATTAAGTAACATGGCACATAAGAAAGCAGGCGGTAGCACAAAAAACGGAAGAGACTCAGAGTCTAAGAGGCTGGGTGTAAAGAAATATGGCAGTGAATTTGTTCACGCTGGCAACATTATCTTAAGACAAAGAGGCACTCCAGTTAAAGCAGGCGAGAACGTTGGCTGTGGTAGAGACCATACACTGTTTGCGACAAGTGATGGTTACGTTCACTTTCATAAAAAAGGACCTAATAAACATAAGTTTGTTAGCGTTCTTCCAACAAAACACTAAAACACACCTTCATCGCTATGAAATTTATTGATGAAACTGTTATAACAGTCAGAGCAGGCAATGGTGGATCCGGCTGCCTGAGTTTCAGACGAGAAAAATATATACCTTTTGGAGGACCAGATGGTGGAGATGGCGGTAATGGTGGTTCGATAATCATAAGAGGAACTGATAGTCTGAATACTCTTGCTGATTTCAGGAATAAGAGCATATTTGCTGCTGAAAATGGTAAAGCTGGAGGAAGCAGAAATAAACATGGAAGAAATGGTGATGATCTTATAATTGACCTTCCTCTCGGTTGTGTAATAACAGACAATATTACAAATGAAGAGTTATGTGATTTGGATGAGGAAGATAAAACATTTACTGTGGCTAAAGGAGGTGAACATGGTTTTGGAAATGTTCGATTCAAAACCTCTACGAATAGAGCGCCAAGAAAGAAAACTCTGGGAAAAGAGGGTGAATCTAGAGAAATAAAAATTGTCTTGAAGGTTCTAGCGGATGTGGGTCTTGTCGGTTTACCCAATGCTGGGAAAAGTTCTTTTTTACAAGCTGTCAGTATGGCCAAACCTAAAGTTGCCGATTATGAATTCACTACACTGACGCCTAATCTTGGTGTTGTCTTATATTCTGATTATGAAAAATTTGTTATTGCTGACATTCCTGGAATAATAGAGGGTGCATCAAAAGGAGTGGGGCTAGGAATACAATTTTTAAAACACATAAGCCGCACTAAAATGCTCCTCAATATTGTAGACGGCTCTAATAAGACATATAGGATGATAATGGATGAGGTTAAAAAAGTACATCATGAGCTAGAATCATATGATGAAAAGTTAGTTAAAAAAGATTTATGGATAGTCATTAATAAAATAGACTTGATTAATAATGAGGAGTTAACTGATCTGAGAAAGATGTTTAGTGAGGTAAAATTTGATGTTTATTTTGTATCTACTATTACTAAGATTGGAATAAAAGAATTAACAGATAATATTTACGAGTTTCTAAAATATGAGAATAGAATTAAGTAAAGCAAATAAAATCATTATCAAACTAGGTAGCTCTATTATTGATAATCGAGATGAAATGACCATAAATGGAATATGCGCCAATATAGCTAAATATTTACAGGAAAATAAGGAGGTAATACTTGTAACCTCGGGGGCAATATCACAAGGCATGAACGTAATGGATGTAAAAAATAAGCCAAAAGATATCAAAAAGCTTCAGTCACTAGCAGCAGTTGGACAACAAAAGCTTATGTCGATGTATGAGAAAATATTTTCTGAGCATGATTTTCAAACTGCACAAGTGCTCATAACGCATAATGATATCAACGATAGAGTTCGCTACTTAAATATTAAAGGAACGCTGGAAGAATTATTAAATAATAGAGTGATACCAATTATTAATGAAAATGATGTTGTATCAACTGAGGAAATCAAGTTTGGTGATAATGATAATTTAGCATCCATGATAGCGAATCTAGTAGATGCAGATTTACTTATAATTCTCACTGATCAAAAAGGTATGTATGATAAAAATCCTGACAGCTATAAAGACGCCAAACTGATTAATAGGATTAAAATTGAGGATCTAAAAGAGTTTGATTCTGACTTTAGCACTCATAGTGAGATTGGTACTGGAGGATTTATCACTAAAATACAAGCAGCTAAACGAGCTGATCTATCAAATACATACACAGTCATAGCAAATGGACTAGAGAAAAACATTCTCAATAATATATTTACAAATAATGATGCCGGTACATTATTCATACCAAGTGAAAAAAAAATCAGTGCAAAAAAGCAGTGGTTGGATACAACAGACAGTAGAGGATCAATCATAATTGATGATGGTGCCTGTAAAGCTATAAATGATAATAATAGTCTTCTTCTCGTGGGTGTGAGTGCTGTCGAGGGATATTTTGAGAAAGGTGATGTGATTCAATGCATGGATAGCAATCACTCATGTATTGCAAAAGGAATAGTGAACTATTCATCTAGAGATGTTATGAAGGCAAAAGGGAAAACCACAGATGCTATCGCAAAGGAATTGGGAAGTGAGTTCAGCAAAGAACTAATCCATATAGATAACTTGATAGTTATAGAGACTTAATTTTGCTATTAAGCCTAGCCTTATGTCTAGCGGCTTTATTTTTGTGAATTATGCCTTTAGCTGCGAGCTTGTCAATGCATGAAACAGCCGTTATGAAGTCTTTCTTAGACTGATCAGCATTTTTTTCCGAGATTGATTTTAGAACATTCTTGATGCTTGTTCTGAACTGAGACTTTTTAGCAGCATTTGCTGCTCTTGCTTTTGCAGCCTGTCTGACTCTTTTTCTTGCCTGCGCGGTATTTGCCAATGTAATTATCTCCAATAATAGGTAAAATAAACCAAGATTATCTCAGTCTAGTAGACTAGTGTCAATATAATACGCACTTTATGACAGAAGAATCGGAAAATAAAAAAGTATCTATAATTAAGTCTTCGAGTCAATTTGGCCTTACAACGCTTATTTCCAGGTTAACAGGTTTTCTTAGAGATGTACTATTTGCTAATTATTTTGGCGCTGGCGCCAACACAGACGCCTTCTTTGTTGCTTTTAAAATACCAAATTTTTTTAGAAGACTATTTGCAGAAGGTGCTTTCACTCAGTCATTTGTTCCAGTGCTACAAGAATACAAATTGACTAAGCCTGAGATGCTTTATGAATTTATACAATTCATTTTTGGCAATCTTTTCTTTGTACTTCTGGTGATTACTCTTCTTGGTATGTACTTTTCTGAGGAATTAATATATCTGTTTGCTCCGGGTTTTATTAATGACCCTACTAAGTTAACGCTAGCATCACAGATGCTTTATATAACATTCCCCTATTTATTATTTATTTCCTTGACGGCTATGTGCTCTGGAATATTTAATAGTTATAACAGATTTATTTTATCTGGTATTACACCAGTTTTTTTAAACCTAAGCTTAATTGTTTTTACAATTTTCTCGACGACACTTTTTGTCATCCCAATAGTATCATTATCATACGGTGTTCTAGTTGCAGGAGTTGTGCAGCTAATAATTCAACTGCCGTTGATGTATAAGCTGGGATTTTTAAAAATACCTAAAATTAATTTTTCTAATAAAGGATCTGTTAAAGTGATTAAACTTATGGGTCCTGCGATCATTGGTACTGCAGCAGTTCAAGTAAATTTATTAATTGATACAATTGTAGCCTCATTGCTTATTACAGGAAGTATAAGTTGGCTATATTTTTCTGATCGGTTAATCGAATTACCATTGGCAATCTTTGGTATAGCTATATCGATTGTAATGCTACCAGTGCTATCTGAATATTTTCAAAAAAGCAGAATGAACGATTATTCAGAAACTTTAGAAAAATCTACTAAACTCTCACTGCTAATTGCTATCCCATCTATGGCTGGACTGATTATTCTCTCGGCTCCTATAGTGTCATCATTGTTTATGTATGGAAACTTCCAGTCTTATGATGCGAGAATGACTTCCCTGAGTTTAATCACATACAGCCTAGGATTGCCTGCTTTTATTTTTATGAAGATACTTGTCACAGCTTTCCACTCAAGGCAAGATATGAAGACACCTGTAATATATTCTTTGGTTGGAATATTACTTAATATAATAGCTAACCTAACTGTCGTTTTTATTTATTTACGACACCCCTTTGAGGGAGCTCATGCGTTTATTGCCTTAGCAACATCTTTATCTGCATGGGCCCAAGTAATACTAATGAGTTTAAGATTGAAAAAGATTAATATAATCAAGAATAATGTTTTCTTTAATATGGTTTCGCTGAAAATTATAATATCCGCAATTGCTATGGGATTAGTAATATATCTAAGTTTTGATGTATCTGTTTTTGGAGATGATTCATCTCCTTATAAGAGAATTGGCTCATTATTAGCTTATATAGTAACTGGCGCGATAGTATATTATACATTTCTGCGTCTGTTCGGTGTCAGATTGAGTACATTTAAAATATGAAAATATTGAATGATCTTAGAGATGTATCTAAAAATCCAAAAGCTGTTACGATCGGCAACTTTGATGGTGTACATAAAGGTCATCAAGCTCTCATAAATAAAACGAAAGAGGTTTCAACTAAAAATAATGTTGAATCTCTAATTTTTACATTTAATAAATTGCCAAAAGAGATATTTAGTCCTGATACTGTACAAAGACTCTATGATAACAAATTCAAAGAGTCCATTCTTAGTTCATATAAAATAGACACACTGCTTTCTATCGATTTCAATGAAATAAAAGATTACTCCGCAGATTTTTTCTGTGAAGAGATATTAATTAAAAAGCTAAATGCACAATATTTAATAATCGGAGAAAACTTTAAGTTTGGTAAAGATAGATCAGGAGATATAGAAAGACTGAGAAAATATGACAACAAGAAGGCTTTTGAATTAATGGTGCCAGAACTTAAAACGTATGATGGCGTTAAAATTAGTAGTTCAAGAATTAGAAACTTACTTAATCAAGGTGACATCATTGGAGCAAGAGAGTGTTTAGGAAGAGATTATATGCTTTCTGGGACTGTTATATCAGGAGAAAAACTAGGACGAAAACTTGGTTATCCAACTGCAAATATAAAATTAGAATATAATTATCCTCTTGATGGAGTATATCTAACGAAAACTGTGATTGAGGAAAAAAATTATGTTGGATTAGCCTCCCTAGGTAACAAACCGACGTTCAATGGTTCAGAAAAACTACTTGAAGTGTTTATCTTAGACTTCGATGAGGATATTTACGGTAAATATGTTGAAGTATATTTTCTTGAGGAAATTAGGAAGCAAATTAAATTTAGTAATGAAGATGAGCTCATTAAACAAATGAATGAGGATCATAATTATGCAATAATCAATAGCAAAAAATATGGAATATAAAGATACTCTAAACTTACCAAAAACAGACTTTCCGATGAAAGCTAATCTGCCTAATAGAGAGCCTGATATTCTCAAATCATGGGCTCGACATTCTGTATTTCAAAAAGCACTTGATCAATCAAAAAAATCAAAAAAATATGTACTCCATGATGGCCCTCCATATGCCAATGGTGATATACACATAGGTCATGCAGTAAATAAAATTCTAAAAGATTTCATCATTAAATCTAAAATTATGTCAGGATATCACACTCCATTCACTCCAGGCTGGGATTGCCACGGTTTGCCAATTGAACTTCAAGTGGAAAAAAAATATGGTAAAGGTAAATTTAAAGACAATCCTAATGCTTTTGTTGCTGCCTGTAGAGAATTTGCAAAAAAACAAATAGAAAAGCAAAAAGCAGATTTCATAAGACTAGGCGTATTTGCAGACTGGGATAATCCATACACTAGCATGGATAAGGAAGTTGAGGCAGGAATTGTGAAAAGCTTATCTAAGATTATAGATAATAATCATATCTACTTTGGTTCAAAGCCTGTGCATTGGTGTATTGAGTCATCCTCTGCTTTAGCTGAAGCTGAAGTTGAATATAAAGATATTGTATCAAAAGCTGTATGCGTTAAATTTAGGATTACTTCCTCTAGTGAGCTGACTTTTACTAATAATATAGATAAAAAAGCTCATATCTCGATTCCAATTTGGACTACAACACCATGGACTCTCCCTGCGAATAGAGCTGTTGCCATCAGTAAGAACGTAGACTATTCACTAGTCCAAGTTGATAAAAACTATTTGATCATTGCGAAAAAATTAGTTGATTCTGTGATGGAAAAAGCTGGTATTAGTGAGTTCAAAATCATAGAAGAATCTATAAAATCGGAAATGAGCACTGCAATGTTGGAGCACCCATTTTATGACATTCAAGTGCCTGTAATATTTGCAGAGCATGTCACTGATGAAAATGGGACAGGTGCAGTTCATATAGCCCCTGGGCATGGTACAGAGGATTATTTGGCTGGCTTAAAGCATGACCTTGAAGTATATAATCCTGTGGATGATTATGGGCGTTTTAAGGAAAGTCTTCCAATCTTTGGAGGTATGAAGGTTCGAGAGTCAAATGAGGAGATAGTATCACTTTTAAGTAAAAATGATGCTCTTCTTTTTTCCGAGGACTATGAACACTCGTATCCTCATTGTTGGAGATATAAAACACCTCTCATTTTCAGAGCAACACCACAATGGTTTATGAGCATGGATAAATCAGCACTGCGTAAGTCTATTAAAGATGACATTAAAAATATCAACTGGCTTCCATCATGGGGCGAAGACAGGATTTTTAATATGATTGAAGGAAGGCCTGATTGGTGCCTATCAAGACAAAGATTTTGGGGTGTACCAATACCTCTATTTTTGCACAAAGAAACAAATGAATTACATCCTAATACGAATGTTATTTTAGAGGAAGCTCAAAAGATAATAAAAGAGGGTAATATAGAAGCTTGGATCGATTTTGATAAAAGATCGATTGTTAGAGATTTCGATGATTATACAGAAGTAAAGGATACTCTAGATGTATGGTTTGACTCGGGTGTTACGCATCAGACAGTTCTAAAAGACAGGGGAATTGACGAAACAGCAGATCTTTACCTTGAAGGGTCGGATCAACATAGAGGATGGTTTCAATCATCGCTTATTACATCTCATGCTATAAACAATAAATCTCCCTATAAAAATGTTCTTACTCATGGCTTTGTTGTCGATGCTGAAGGTCAAAAAATGTCAAAGTCAGTTGGTAATATAATCTCTCCACAGAGAATAATTAAGGATAAAGGGGCTGACATTCTCAGAATGTGGGTTGCGATGACTGATTATACAAAAGAGATGACTATTTCAGAAGAGATCATCAAAAGAGTATCTGAGTCATACAGAAGGATCAGAAATACATCAAAGTTTTTGCTCTCAAACATAAACGATTTTGATGTAAATGAGTTTAATCAAAGTAATTTACTTGCTCTTGACAAATGGATTATCCATAAAGCTGAAGAGATGAATAAACAAATACAGAGCGATTATGAAGAATTCAGATTTAATAAGATTATGAAGGATGTAATTAACTTTTGCACTTTGGAACTTGGGGGTTATTACTTAGATATTATCAAAGATCGATTGTATACATCAAAGAGCGATGGAATACCAAGATGCTCTGCGCAAATGACTTGTTACGTATTGATGCGTTATATAAATTCATGGATTGCACCTATACTTACCTTTACGGCCGAAGAAATATACTCAAAGATTCCAAATTGTAAAGAGAGTATTTACTTGGATGATTGGTTCTCTTATTCTCTTGATATTGATGATAAGTCTGTTGAATTATTTGATAGTTTATACGAAATAAAATCAGACGTATCCAGGCTAATAGAGGAAGCAAGGAATAACGAGGTAGTTGGATCATCACTTGAATGTAAAATAGAAATGATTTGCAACAATAAGCTTTATGAAAAACTCAAGCCTCTTGAAGGTGAACTTAAGTTTATTTTTATTGTGTCTGAATTCTATCTCATCATGGGGGAGGACAATGATAATTATGTCCTAGATCGTAACGATGAAAAATTAAGAATAAACGTCCTTAAGTCTGATAACAAAAAATGCGAGAGGTGCTGGCATCTAAACGAGACAGTCGGAACAATAAATGATGCTCCTACTATTTGTCAGAGATGTCATGATAATGTGCATGGTGATGGAGAATGCAGAATATACGCCTAAAGGGCTCATACATTTTTTTGTTGATTATTTCTATCATAGCCTTGGATTTGTATACTAAGTCTATTGCATCAGGTCTCGATAACACTATTACATTAAGTTCATTTATCAAGTTACATACAACTAATAATTATGGTATTGCCTTTAGTCTTTTTGATGGCTTACAAGATGATGGTCGCTTATTGTTGAGTATTGTAATACTAATCATTTTGATTTTCGTTGCCTATGAATTATATAAGAATTTAAGATCGTCAATAAATTATCTTCTTGGCTTATCATTAGTACTGGGAGGAGGAATCGCTAATTTTATAGATAGGTTTGATAACGGATCCGTAACAGATTTTATAGTAGTTCACTATGAGAACATTTACTTCCCTGCAGTTTTTAACATTGCAGACCTATCAATAAGTATTGGTGCAATGTTTATAATTTTTCATCTTGTAGGAATGTCTCGTGACAGTAATCAAATATAGTAGTAATGTTCTATTGCATTATTCGTTAAAGGGCAATGGTCAAGTTTTTGAGAGCACATTTGGAGGTAGCCCAATTAAGCTTAAAATTGGACAATCTAGTCTTCCCCAAATCATTGAGAGTTCGCTATATGGACTCAAGGCAGAAGATAAAAAAGAATATTCATTTTCATCACAAAATATATTTGGTGTATATGATGAGTCCAAAGTTAAAACCATGAGCCTTAGTGCATTTGCAAATTACAAAGATCCAAAGCCAGGTGATATCATTGAAATTGAAGAGAATGATAAATCATATTTTATTACTATATTGAATAGAATAGATGATAAAGTAGTAGTTGATTTGAATCACCCGTTGAGTAATAAAGAGGTAGTATTTGAAGTAGAAATTTTGGAAGTAGATAATGATACTTAAAAATTCAGAGATATTATTAACAGAACCTAGAGGCTTTTGTGCAGGTGTAGAAAGAGCGATAGAAATAGTCAACCGTGCTGTAGAAATTTTTGATGAAACTATCTTTGTTAAGCATGAGGTTGTTCATAATAAACATGTAATAGAACAGCTTGTAAAAAAGGGTGTTGTTTTTGTTGAATCTCTAGAGACTGTACCGGATCAGTCTATATTAATTTACAGTGCTCATGGTGTATCTAAGGAAATATCAGAGTTAGCGACAAAAAAAAGACTTAAAGTCTTTGATGCAACATGTCCACTTGTAACTAAAGTTCATTTTGAAATACATAAATTTGCATCACAAAACATTGATGTTGTTCTAGTAGGACACAGTGGTCACCCAGAAGTAGAGGGAACAATGGGTCAATATATATCTGAGAAAGGCAATATTCACCTTGTAGAGACAAATGATGACATAGACAAGTTAAAAATTGAAAATAAAAATATAGCGTATGTGACCCAGACAACTTTATCAGTTGATGATACAAAAAGTATTGTCAGTTGCCTAAAAAATAAATTTCCAAATATTATAGGTCCACGGAAAGATGATATTTGTTACGCGACACAAAATAGACAAGAAGCTGTTAAAAAAATTTTAGAGTTTTGCGATTCATTGATAGTTGTCGGTTCACAAAATAGCT
>CAJWRL010000010.1 GCA_913046125.1 uncultured Gammaproteobacteria bacterium | reverse complement strand
CACATAACCAAGTATGTGACAAGAGCAAGAGCCCTTGGGTTGTAAATCCAGGTGCAGCAGGACATACTAGGAATAATGATGGTGGCCCGTGCTATATGCAAATTTTGATTGGTAATGACAACTGGGAAATTAAATCTCATTGCATAAAATAATGAATGATAAGATCCTCACTATTTTTGGTGGTTCGGGATTTATAGCGTTTGAACTAGTATACAAACTTTCTGATCACTTCAAGGAAATTAGAGTATTATCTCGTAACATCGAGAAATGCAAACAAGTTAAAGTCATTAAAAATGTTGACTTATATTTGTATGATCCATCAAATACAAGTTCGTTCACTAGATACTTAAAGGATAGTCACGTTGTTATTAATACTGTCGGTATTTTGAATGAGTCTAGAAAAGTAACTTTTGACGATGTTCATTTTAATTTTGTAAAAACCTTAGTGAGCAAGTCGAGAGAAAATAATGTAGCAAAGTTTATCCATTTAAGTGCTCTGAATGCAGATGTGAACGGGCCAAGCAAATATCTACAATCAAAAGGTAAAGCTGATGATTACATATCTTCTAATAATGATACAAAATTCAAGACTGTGGTGTTTAGACCATCAATTGTTTTTGGTGAGTGCGACAGTTTTTTCAATAGATTTAACCGTTTACTTAAATATATTCCTATTTTTCCACTAGCATGTCCTAAATCCTTATTTTCTCCGGTTTACGTGAAGGACTTATCAAACTTTGTGGTCGAATCAGTTTTGACTAGTCAGTATGACAATCAGATTAATAATGTGACTGGCCCAAAAAATTATACTTTTCTTGAATTAATAAAATTCATACTAAAAGTTACAAATACTAAGCGCATTATAGTTCCACTAAATTATACACTGTCTTATTTGCAGGCATTCGTATTTACCTATCTTGTCCCAGGCAATATTTTTACACTTGATAATCTTAAATCTCTTCAAAGGGACAACATAACTTCTGATGGCCTGAAAGGCAACACCACTATTGAAGAGGCAGTTCCATTATATTTATCTAAAAAAAGTAATAAACTTGATACTTACAGAAAAAAAGCGGGCAGATAATGAAGACTTACCTAGTAGGTGGTGCAATTCGTGATAGATTACTTGGTTTTCAACCTAAGGAAAGAGATTGGGTTGTTGTAGGTTCATCACCTCAGGAAATGAAATCTAGAGGCTTTAGACAAGTTGGAAAAGATTTTCCGGTTTTTATTCATCCTCAAACTGGAGAGGAATATGCACTTGCAAGGACAGAGAGAAAATCTGGACATGGTTATTCAGGTTTTGAGTTCGATACTGATTCGAATGTTACTTTAGAACAAGATTTGGAGAGAAGGGACCTTACCATTAACGCGATAGCGGAGGATGAACATGGAACCCTTATAGACCCATTTGATGGACAAAAGGACATTGAAAATAAAAAATTAAGACACGTATCTGATGCATTTTCAGAGGACCCCCTCAGAGTTTTAAGATTAGCAAGATTTAAGGTGAGATTCGATGACTTTGAAATAGTACCAGAGACTCTTGATAAAGTTTCAGAAATAATAGAGAGTTCTGAGTTAGATCATTTAACAGGCGAGAGAGTTTGGCTAGAAATGTTTAAATCTGATAATCCATGGTTGTTTAGAAAAGAGCTCACTCACCTAGGCGCTGATAATGTTCTTCATATCGATTCAAAAAAAAGTGATGGGATTCGTTTATCTCCAAATATGAGCAACAAACTACATATGATTTCATGTTTTATTCATGAAGAGGTATCTAATATTGATGAATTTTGTATAAAGCTAAAAATACCAAATGAATACAAAGATCTTGCAAATTTACTAAATCAATCTAAAGCTAGTATAGAAGAATATGAGCCAGTAAAGGATAGCTATGAGCAGCTTATTGATATTGTAAAAAAACTCGACATAAGAAAAAAAGATAGACTTAAAAATTTCTTTGAAGTGTACACCAACGATAGAAATAAGGGTAAGGTTTACTTTTTTCAATCATTCATAGAAAAATTAAATCAATTCAGATTAGAAAAAGAGGACCGTAAAAAGCCAAATAATGAGATTAAAAAAGTTATTGAACATTCCCATAGAATACTTGCACAGGATCACATTAGAGAGTATTTAGATAATCAGTAAGATAGTTCCTAAGACAATTCTATATATTATATATGGAGAAAAAGTCACTTTATTAATTGTTGAAATAAATAGTCTAATAGTTAAATAGGAGAATACAAACGAAAGTAAAAACCCTAAGATGTAATCTTTAATTATGATAACCTCATCTGCACTCAGAAACTGTACAGTTTGGTAGGTTGATGCCATAAAAATAGCAGGTATTGACAAAAGAAAAGATATTCTAATAGAATCTTTTCTTGTGAAACCAACTAGCAATGCTGCGGTGATAACAACTCCTGCTCTAGATACACCAGGCATTATTGCAAGGGCCTGCATTAGACCAATAAAAAACATGAGACTGTATGAGCAGTTAATTATTTTTTTGCTCTCTTTTCGATTTTTATCTGTAAAATATAAGGCTAGTGCGAATGTTATGGTCATAATTGCAATCGGTTGAATATTTCTCATATAGAGAGAAACATAATCAATGAATATTATTCCAATAATTGGTAAAGGTATTGAGGCAAATATCATCAACTTCAAATAGTGTCTACCATCATCAGTCATAGCAAAAATCTTTTTTATTTCATCCTTGAAATAGATCAATATCGCCAGTAAAGACCCAGTATGCAATGCAATATCAAAGCCTAGTCCTTGATCAGGAAAATTACTAAGTTCAGATAATAATACTAGATGTGCGCTACTTGATATTGGTAAAAACTCTGTCACACCCTGAATAAAGGATAATATAAATATATTTATTATTTCCATTACAATTTCATTATGTCATTTTTAATAAATTTCTTATTAGAGTTATTTTTCATATTCTTTCCAGCAATTAATACTTTAAATATTTCACCCATCAGATTTGGCATAATTAATTTTTTAATTGATGCTAATTCGCCTATATTTTCTATGTCAATATCATTCAGAATATCATAACTTAGTAAGTAATTAGCTTGACTCATAAAAGCATAAGGAGACCACTTGTTATGTTCTAAAATGTTTCTAAGGTATGAAAAATTTACAAAGGAGCTTACGTCCTTCTCACCAATATCCTCGAGTGGATTAAAGTCGGATAAATGATTTTTAATACATGCTATAGTCCCGTTCATCCTATCATTGATATACAGCTCATTTGCAGAATAACCGTAGTCAAAAATTAGAAGATAAGCCTTGTCAATGTATCTATTAATATTACTGATTAAGTCATATTGTGCCGGACTAAACTCAAACAAGTAATTATCTATTAGTTCACTGGGTAGCGACAGGTATTTAGCTTGTATCTCTGAGAACAGGTCATATTCCTGCCATGATATTTTAAATTCATCATTTACATAAGCTTTATGAAATGAATTATTTTCATGTTTAATAATTTCAGTTGGAATACAGTCGAATAATTCATTAGTTATAATAAATGCTTCACTCGGTAAGTCTTCATATTTATTAATCCAAATAAAATCAACAGATTCTCCTAGTTCAAGAGCATTTACCACTTTCTTTTGTATTTTTGTTAACTTGGATGACTTCTCTAGGAAATAATATCTTTTTGGTAGGCACTTTTTCTTTTTCAAATATAGAATCAAATCTCTTGCAAGTTCAGCATTACCAGCACCAAACTCTAAAACATAATTTATCTTTTCGTCATTAGAAACTCTGATATAATTTTTTGCGATGCAATGAGAAAAATGTTTTGAAACTAATGGGGATGTTATAAAGTGACCTTCTTTGCCTAATACGGGTTCTTTTTCATAAAGACCATAATCTTTATCAAAGAGGATTATTTCCATATATTCTGAGAAACTTATATTTTTATCTTCCTTTATTCTTAATTTTAGTTTCTCTCTCAACAAATCTAGGCTCTCCAATAATCGCTTCACAACCAGTATAAATTAATTTTAGATTATGTAATTATATATTAATGATGAATAAAGTCGTATTAATTACTGGTGGAGCGAGAAGAATAGGCGCGGAAACAGCAAACTATCTCCATTCAAAGGGGATGAATATTTTGATAACTTATAGTAGGTCTGCAAGTGCAGCAAGAGCACTGAGAAAATCATTGAATTCTAAACGAGAAAAATCTTGTGAGATATATAGAGTAGAGTTCAAATCTAACTTGAATTACAAGAAAGTTGTGGATGACATTTTAAAAATATTTGGCCGAATAGATTATCTTATAAATAATGCATCTAAATTTTATCCAACTAGAATTAACGATGTCTCAGAGAAAGTATGGCTTGATACTATTGATACAAATATAAAAGCGCCATTATTTTTATCGAAACATTTGTTTAAAGAATTAAAGAAAAGAAAAGGGGCTATTATCAACATTATCGATATTCATGTGGAACCACCACTTAAAGATCATATTATTTACAACATTAGCAAAGCTGGTTTGCTTGCACTTACAAGATCTCTTGCAAAAGATCTGGCACCACATATCAGAGTAAACGGAGTTTCTCCTGGAGCTATCATGTGGCCTGAGAGTGATTCAAGTAAGAAGAAAAAACTAGATATTATAAGTAAAATACCAATGAGATCTACTGGCGAGCCACTTGACATAGCTAAAGCGATATTTTTTCTTCTAAATAGCGCACCATATATTACTGGTCAGAATATTAATGTTGACGGTGGCAGACGACTAAATATGTGAGTCGTACAACCGAGATAAAATTATCAAACTCAGGGATAGAGTGGCTGTTATAGGAATACGTAATCTTAGATAATATTCAGTAGGGAACAGTCCTCTAAGAGTTAAAAACAAATCAGCAATCAACTGCAATAAAAATGCAAACACTATAGCATTTATCAGGATTACTCTATCGAAATCAAGCAAGGTAAGAATAATTATAATCATTGAAAATAAGCTTGGTAAGAAACCATACAATTCAAGAATAAAATTATTATTTTTAAAGTCCCAGTTATATGCGCCTATAAATGTAAAAATAATACACGCCATAAAAATTGATACATCTAAAATAAAAGTTATGTCAAGAATTTCTATGAAATAGCCATCTAAAATTAGATAAAGAAAAGGTACAAGACCAAGATATGAGACAATATATTTTAAATTCATACTGTTAGAGGTAAGGAAATTCTTTTGATTATCATTTTCTGGTAGATGTTATCAGCAAGCATCTTATTATGAGTTTTTCTTGTATTAGGGTGAATGTGCCCTGGAGCCAGATCGTATAGAGGACGTAAGACAAAATCGAATTTAATAATCTCACTTCTTGGAATATTCTTTTCTTCATCAATAATATCGTCATAGTAGAGTATATCTATATCTAGTGTTCGTGAACTAAACTTAACTTCTCCTAACGATCTTCCATTTTGAGTTTCAATATCATTCAATAATTCTTTTAGTGATACTAAATCATTCTTTGTCTCAAAAAAGGCAGCTAAATTATAAAAGTTTGGACCATCAAATCCCATTGATGACGATTCATATATGGGGGATAGTTGCAAATTGGAAAAATTTTCCTTAAGTGATTTTATACATTTTTTTATATGTGCAATTGGTTCTATGTTGCTACCAATTCCTACATAAACCTTATGTACTGTCTCTATATCGCTCAATGATGACTCCTACTTCTTTCGAACCAGTTACTGCACCCGGTTTGCTAAATCTTCCTTTTATGTAATTTACATTAAACTTCTCAAAAATCAGCTTAACTGACTCCTCAGCAAGAGCCTCTATTAGTTGAAATTCACTATCTCCAATAAATGATTTCAATGTCTTCGAAACGGCCTTATAGTCAACAGTATCATCAATCACATCACTATTTGATGCATTACTGATATCTGTTCCTAGTTCAAGATCAATGCATACGAACTGTTTTATCTTTCTCTCCCAGTCATATATGCCTATAACAGTCTCAATACAAAGTTCTTTAATAAACACAATATCCATATTTTTCTCTCAATTTATACAATAAACAGTATTGTATCTGATTAGGTTTCTGATATCATTACTGAGTTACAAAATCATGTCTAAAATATGCGAAATAACAAAAAAAAGAGTTATGGTTGGGAATAATGTGTCCCATGCCAAGAACCGAACTAGACGCACATTTGAACCTAATCTTCACTCTCACAGGCTATGGTCTGAGAAACAAAATAAGTTCATCAAACTAACTCTCTCGAATAAAGGGCTTAGAATAGTAAACAAACTAGGTTTAGATGCAGCTTTAACTAAATATGGATTAGATCAATGAGAGAGAAAATCAAACTAGTTTCATCTGCAGGGACAGGACACTTTTACACTACAACAAAGAATAAAAAAACCATGCCTGACAAAATGGAAATCAAGAAATTCGACCCTGTTGTTAGAAAGTATGTGATTTATTCAGAGAAGAAAATTAAGTAACTTTATAACTTCTTAGTCTGACTAGAAAATCGTCTAACGCTTCAATCCCATGACTCCTGGCTTCTTCTGACCATTTGTTCAATATTTGTATAAAGTTGTCATGTTTAATTTCTCTGGAGTGAAGAAGTTCATGAAGTTTGTTTTTAAGACTGTATACAGTACTAAGCTTGATATTTTTAGCTAATAGATCTTTGACTTTGCTTTCTTGATTCTCGCTTAACCTATTTGGATGATCAGCTAAAAGTTTGAAAGAAAGATTAAAGTTTTCTTTTTTATAGATCGGCTTTAACACTTTTTGTGTAAAATCTGTAATAACAGCTAACTTGGATTGCAAGATTGATTGTGTAATAAGCTTAGAGTCAGTATTTTGTTTGTTTTGTATGATAGGTCTCGGTGCCAATCGTTTAACTTTACAAAGCCCGAGAAAGCCGAATACTTTTATATACATCCATCCGATATCAAACTCCCATGGTCTTAGAGAAAACTTTGCGGCTGTTGGGTAAGCATGATGATTATTGTGTAATTCTTCGCCTCCGATAATAATTCCAATAGGAGACATATTTGTTGAGTCATCATTTGTATTGTAATTTCTATATCCCCAATAATGACCTGCGCCATTTATTCCACCTGCTGCAAATATTGGTGTCCACATCATTTGAATAGACCAAATAATGATTCCAACTGTGCCGAATAGAATTATATTTAATATGAACAAAATGAGTATTCCTAAGTTATTTCTCCCAGTATATATTTTTTCTTCTACCCAATCTGTTGGACAATTTTGTGAATATTTTTCAATTGTCTCTTTGTTGTTTTTTTCCATATGATAGAGGTCTGCACCTTGCAACAAAACTTTGTTGATACCAAAAAAAGCAGGACTGTGTGGGTCATGTTCAGTTTCTACCTTAGCATGGTGTTTTCTGTGAATTGCAACCCAATCTGCAGTTCGCATAGATGTAGTTAACCACAGCCAAAATCTAAAAAAGTGTGAGAGCAATGGATGGATATCGATTGCAGAGTGACAGACCCCTCTATGTAAATAAAGGGTAATAGCCACAATTGTGATGTGAGTCACTGCTAAGGTATAAATTATGTAGCCAAGTGTTGTGAGTGGTATAATTCCGTTAATGAATATTTCAATCATATTTGTTTCCAGTAAGCTACTATATTAACAAGAATTTATACTATATCAAATTATTATGCCTGAATTACCGGAAGTTGAGACTGTTAAGACCTACGTGTATGAGAGAGTCCTTCATAAAAAGATTAAAAATATTAAGGTTTTAGATAAGAAACTAAGATGGCCTATCGATACTAAGAAAATTGGCAACACAAAAAGCAAGACTATAAAGCTAGTAACAAGGAGAGGTAAGTATATTTTACTTCAGTTTGATGAGCCTATGTTAACTATCGTTATACATTTAGGAATGACGGGTATAATTTACTTTAGAAAAATTAGTGAATACAAGAAGCGGAAGCATGATCATCTTGTATTGTACTTTGATGAGTATGTGCTTGTTTATAACGATGTGAGAAAATTTGGTTCCATTCACGTCACTAATGAACCTAGTAATATGTTTTTGTTGAAAGGCTTAGGACCAGAGCCTATGTCGGAGGGATTCAATTCAGATTACTTATTTGATAAAGCAAACAGGCGGTCCTGCTCTGTAAAAGAACTAATTATGAATCAGAAGGTTGTTGTCGGTATAGGTAATATTTATGCTGCTGAGTCATTGTTTCTATCTAAAATTCATCCATCATCCTCAGCTAATAAAATCTCGAAAAAAAAATATGAAATATTGGTAAAAAATATAAAACAAGTTTTATCAAAGGCAATATCGATGGGAGGATCGACGATAAAAGATTTTGTAAATGCTGAGGGTAAGCCTGGCTATTTTACACAGAAGCTCTTAGTCTATAAAAAAAAATATTGCCCTATCCATAAAAAAAATTTAATTAGTAATATAAAAATTTCAGGGCGATCATCATTTTTTTGTGATAAATGTCAGAAGCTTTGATTAGGAACCTATATCACTTCTAAAGAAAACTAAAGATACGTCTTCATCTCGCAATTCAGGATCATTGTAGGCTCTAATTCTTCTAATGTTTTCATAAGCTAGGTCTATTGCTTCTTGTTTACTATCACAGCACGTATTAACTGACAATATTCTTCCTCCTGTGACTTTTACTGCACCATTATTAATTTTGGTACCCGCGTGAAAGACTTTTAAATTTGAACTTTCCTTTATTCCAGATAAGTCCACAAAAAAATCTTTCTTTGGTTCTGAAGGGTAGCCGTTTGCCGCAAGTACAACCGTGCAACAAAAACCAGAATATTTTTTGTCATCTATGAATGTTAGATTAAAGTTATCAGGATATTCTGAATTATTAAAACCAATCAAATCAAGAAAATCGACATCATTATTGTATAAATACATCATTAGATTCTGAGTTTCAGGATCTCCCATTCTACAATTATACTCTAGGAGGTATGGCTTGTTGTCTTCTGTAGATATCATTAAGCCAAGATATAAAAAACCATTATAGTTACTTTGATCACCAGAGCTATTATTGATTGATACAATGGTTTTGATAATAATCTTTTCAATTTCAGTGTTGAGTGAGTAGACATCATTTTTTTTGAAAGAACAATATGGATGAGTAATCGCACCCATACCTCCTGTATTTGGACCTGAGTTGTATTCATCACGGGACTTGTAATCTTTTATCCATGGTAAGCCAATAGTTTTCTTCGATGCATTAGGATTACATATATATATAGATGAAAGCTCTATGCCTTTGATGAAATCTTCAACTATTATCTTTTCTTTTGGTTTGAGAAGATTTTTTATAGAAGATTCTGCCTGATCTTGAGATTCGCATACATCAACCCCCTTACCAGCTGCCAAGCCGTCATATTTAACAACGATAGGAGGTTTTTTTGATTTTACGTAGTAAACAGCTTTTTCAATATCATCAAATTCCTTATAATCAGCCGTAGGTAATTTATTATCTTGCATAAATTTTTTAGAAAATACTTTTGATCCCTCTAACTGTGCGAAATACTTTTTTGGTCCAAAAATATTAAGATTATTCCTCTCAAACAAATCACTTATTCCATCCACCAGAGGGACTTCAGGTCCAACTATCGTAAGGTCAATTGTATTCTGAATAGCAAAATTTAATACTTCATCTTTGTTGTTTATATCAATATCAATATTGAAAACATTTTTTTCTGTTATTGTTCCAGCATTTCCTGGCATCACATAAATCTTATCAACTTGACGTTTTGACTTCGATATTAACCACGCAATCGCATGTTCTCTACCACCGGACCCAATAATTAATATTTTTAAGCTCATTAATGCTTGAACACTCTTGTATGTGAAAAACACATTGCTAGCTTATGTTTGTCTGCAACGTCAATTATCTTATCATCATTTAAAGATCCGCCAGGCTGAATGATCGCAGATACACCAATTTTTTTAGCTAAATCAACATTATCTCTAAATGGGAAAAAAGCTTCAGATGCCATGACTGACCCCTTAAGCGATATTCTCTCTTTTTTTGATTTATTAAATGCTATATTTGTAGAATCAATTCTACTCATTTGTCCCGCTCCTATAGCTAGCGTCTTATTATTTTTCACGAAAACAATTGAATTTGATTTTACGTACCTTGCTATTTTAAAAGCAAATAACATATCGTCTAATTGTTTGGTCGTAGGCTTTTTTTTCGTTACAACAGACAAAGATTTTTTTGTTACAGACTTCTCGTCTTTTTCTTGAATCAGAAGTTTATCTCTTAAGAGTTTTGTTTCGTATATTAAATCATTTTTACCTTTCAACTTTATTTCAAGAATTCTTATGTTAGGTTTATTCTTGATAACTTCCAGTATATTTTTATCAAATGAGGGAGCTGCAATGACTTCAACGAACTGTTTTTCAATAATTTTTTTTATAAGTATAGAACTTGGTTTTTTATTGAATACAATTATACCTCCAAACGCAGAGGTGGGATCAGTTTTATAAGCATAATTATATGCTTGCTTTAAGTCATCCGCACATGCTGCTCCACATGGATTTGCATGCTTCACAATTACACAACTTGGGCGACTAAACTGTTCTACACATGAATAAGCGCTCTCTGTATCGACAAGATTGTTAAAGGAAAGCGCTTTCCCTGAAAGTTGATTATAATCAAAAGCAGCCAGTGAAGGTTTAGATACCTTGTATAATTTAGCTTTTTGATGAGGGTTCTCTCCGTACCTAAGCTTATCAAGCTCTTGTGCATTTATAGAAATCTCCTCTTGCATAAAACCCTCATCTTTTGTTGATTTACTGTTCAGGTAAGACGATATTAGTGAGTCATATTTTGATACTTTAGAGAAAACCTTAGCTGCAAGCTTCAATCTTGTGGATGGTCTAACCTTACCGTTTTTAGCAAGTTCCTCGAGGACCAGACTATAGTCAGAAGGATCAGTCAATACAGTCACTCGATTATGATTCTTAGCTGACGCTCTTAAAAGTGTTGGACCTCCAATATCAATGTTCTCTATAGCATTACTAAAGGTACAACCTCTTTTAGATATCGTTTTCTCAAAGGGATACAAGTTTACTATTACAACATCAATGAGGGAATATTTTGAGTCTCGAAGATCTTCAATGTCTTTTTTAGATTTTGCAAGGATACCAGCATGAATAACAGGGTGAAGAGTTTTTACTCTTCCTTCAAGAATTTCCTCAAAATTTGTGAACTCTGATATGGGTATAATTTTAATACCTTTACTGATGAGGTGTTTAGCTGTACCACCGGTTGATATGATATCGTACCCCATCTTTGATAGTTCTGATGCAATTGAATCTATGTCGGTTTTGTCAGAAACGCTTATTAGAGCAATTTTCTTCATTTAATCTTAAGATTATACTCTTTTATTCTTTTTATAAGTGTCCCGCGGCTTATTCCCAGAAAATCTGCTGATTTAGTGACATTTCCATTACATGTTTCTAGAACAGTGTCTATTAGAGTACGTTCTGTATCATTCAAAAATAAGCTATGCATATTAGATTTGCTGCCATTTCCATTCATGTTTTTGATAAATGCGTTAGCTTCTTTTTTTACTACAGCACTGAGACTACTATTTGATAAATTTTTTGTGATTCTGTTCTTCTTCATCTTAAATTTCTAGAAATGAATACTCCCGAGTGGAATATTCTACAATCAAAGGAGCTATTGATAAAGACTATTTGAAAAAAAACTAATTATTTTTAATATATTCTGTAAGCGTGTTAATGGAGTACTTACCTGAGGTGAAGAAATCTGTTCTAAGTAACTTCTTATGTAATTCTATATTAGTCTTTACACCTTGAACAACAGTTTCACTGAGCGCTTGGTACATTTTCTCTATAGCAAGCTTTCTGGTCTTGTCATATGTGATCAACTTGGCTAGTAAAGAATCATAGAAAGGGGGGACTGAATACCCACTGTAAACATGTGTATCTATTCGTACTCCTGGCCCCCCTGGCGCATGGAACACCTCTATTTTGCCAGGCGAGGGTATAAATGTCTTGGGATCCTCAGCGTTTATTCTACATTCAATGGCATGACCTTTAAGCGATATATCCTCTTGCTTCATGCTCAATCTCTCACCAGATGCGACATTTATTTGTTCAGCTATCAAATCTGTATTTGTAACAAGCTCAGTAACAGGATGCTCAACTTGGATTCTCGTATTCATCTCTATGAAGCTAAATTGCCCATCTTGATATAAAAATTCGAAAGTTCCAGCACCTGTATATCCAAGTTTTATACAAGCCTCTGAACATACAGCACCTATTTTATCAATCTCTTCTCTTTTAATGCCACACGCCTGAGTCTCTTCAATTATTTTTTGATTTCTTCTTTGCATTGAGCAATCTCTCTCACCAAAATGAACAGCATTTCCATGCTCATCACTCATTATTTGTATTTCAATATGTCTTGGGTTATCGTAATATTTTTCAAAGTACAGGTCCCCATTACCAAATGCATTTTTTGCCTCTGTTCTAACTAGATTCATGCTATTTGCTAGGTCTGATTTTTTTTCTACAATCATCATTCCTCTTCCGCCACCACCATGAATTGCCTTTAGCATAATTGGATATCCTATCTCATCAATTTTTTTCAACATTTCTTTATTTGGCTGCTCAGGTAAGACACCATCATATCCGGGGATACATGGGACACCAAAATCTTTCATCGCTTTCTTTGCTTTAATTTTGTCACCCATTTTATTTAAGACTTTGCTTGTAGGCCCTATAAACTTAAACTTATTTGTTTCTATAATTTCTGCAAACATCTCAGATTCTGATAAAAAACCATAGCCAGGATGAATTGCATCTGAATTTGTTAATTCTGCAGCGCTTATAATTGAGGGCATATTCAGATAACTTTCTTTTGGATTTGGTCCACCAATGCAAACTGACTCATCAGCTAGCTTGACGTGAGCGAGCTGTCTATCAGCAGTTGAATGCACTGCAACTGTCTTGATCCCCATTTTTTTACATGCCCTCATTACTCTGAGTGCAATTTCACCTCTGTTAGCTATTAGTACTTTGCTTATCATTCTAAAACAAACAATGGTTGGTCAAATTCAACTGGTTCGGCATTATCAACAAGTATCTCAACTATTTTTCCATCAGATTCCGCTTGCACTTGATTCATCATTTTCATTGCCTCTAGTATGCATAATGTGTCTCCTTTTTTTACAGATTGACCGATGGTTACGAATGGCTTAGATTCCGGTGAAGCTGATGCATAGAATGTCCCGACCATAGGTGAATTCACAGTGTTCCTTTTATCTTTTTTTAAATTATCATCAGCGTTAGTCCCTATATCAGAAGCCTGTTGATTAGTAGGAGGTTGACTGGCTTGTGTAGGTTGTTGAATTATTTGAGGGACCTGCATGTTCGTGGTAGATGAGATATTCCTAGATAGTTTTATAGACTCCTCACCCTCTTTAACTTCAATTTCTGCGATCCCACTCTCCTCAAGAAGCTCCATTAATTTTTTAATTTTTCTTAAATCCATGCTTAACCTCGTTTTATGATTGACAACAGAGCAAACTCATACCCGCTTACTCCTAGCCCTGTTATTAAACCTTCACTTATATCTGACAAGAAGGATTTTTTTCTAAATTCTTCTCTACGATAAATATTTGAAATATGAACTTCAATAAATGGTATGTCTACTCCTAGAAATGCATCCCTTAAGGCAATGCTAGTGTGTGTGAAAGCACCCGGATTAATTATAATCGCATCAACATTTTCCTGCTTTGCAGTGTGAAGTTCATTTATTAATTCATTCTCAGAATTAGACTGATAAAAACGAATATTTACGTTGTGATTTTTAGAAATTGACTTGAGATTTTCTTCAATATCTTTGAGACTGTCTGTCCCATAAACTTCAGGCTCGCGAGTACCCAATAGATTCAAGTTAGGACCGTTTAACACTAATATATTCATTTTATAAGAACTTGATTAATTTTGAGTGATTTTACATGAAGTTAAGCGAAAATAGAAGTTCTATTTTAATTTTTTACTAGTTTGAGCACTTTTAAGAAGTCTTCACTGTCCATGAAGCCTACAATTCTCGCATCAATAATTTCATTACCATCTTTATTGAAGAAAAATAAAGCAGGCGGCCCAAAGACCATCATACTTTGTAAATATTTCGAGTGCTCTTCATTCGTTTCTGTGATGTCAAATTTAATAAGTTTTAGTTTGTTCAATTTCTCGCTGACTCTCTCGTCACTAAATGTGTATTTTTCTAATTCTTTACATGCTACACACCAATCTGCGTATAAATCAACCATTACAGGCTCATCACTTTTATTGATTTCTTCAAATAATCTCTTTGTTGTTTTTACTGTTATGAATTTAATATTCTGTTCTTTTTGTATAAAGCTTGTTATCGGTTCATAATAATTATTATTTATGATTCCATATGTTTGTAAACCAATGTAAAAAAATGATAGAGCTGAGAGCGTCGCTACAATGATTTTAGATGATAAATTATTTAATAACTTTGACGATTTAAATAATACTATTATTAGGAAAGCTGCAGAGATAGTCCATAAATAAGCTGCTGTCTCCATTGACAAGATTCTCTCAAGTAACCAAACAGAAACTATAATAAATAGAATTCCAAAAAAATAATTCACAAGCTCAAGGTAGGGACCTATTTTTGAGATTAATTTTGTTGTTGTTGAACCCAAAGCTATTAATGGCGTACCCATTCCAATGCCGAGAAAAAAAAGCGCTAAGCCCCCGACTAAAATATCTCCCGTGCTAGCAATGTATATCAGCGCACCAATTAATGGTGCAGTTACACAGGGACCCACTATGAGTGCAGACAATACACCCATAGTCGCTACATCTTTAATATCTCCAGATTTTTGCTTATTGCTTATTTTTGTAGCTAGATTTTGTATGGATTTGGGCATCTGAATACTAAAAAATTTGAACATGGCCAACGCAAATATAAAAAATAGAAAGGATAAAAAGCTTATTACGTAAGGATTTTGTAAACTAGCTTGTATATTTGTTCCTGATGTTGCAACAATTATACCCGCAACAGCATAAGTCAATGACATACTTAAAACATAAACTATTGAGAGTGTTAGAGATTTTTTTTGAGATACATTTCCACGTCCAGCGATTATCCCTGTGAGAATCGGGACCATGGGTAAGACACAAGGAGTAAATGCTAACAACAATCCAGCTAAGTAAAAAATAAAAGTGTTATAGATCAGAGAGTTAATGTTGAGTGATTCACTCATTGCAGTTTGACTATCAAATATTGATGTCTTTTGAAGACTAGATGTTGTTAACTTTTTTTTTACCGTGATTGTTTTAAAAATTGGTGGATAGCACAGTCCTGCATCTGCGCAGCCTTGATATTTTATTTTAAGATCAAGATACTCAGAGAAATTATTTTCCAAATAAACATCTGCGCTCGTTGAGAAATAATAGATATCGACTTCACCAAAGAATTCATCAGTTTTTTTCTTGCCATCAGGCATCTCGACTTTTTGAATTAGGTTATTTTCATCAAGTGACTCAAATTCAAACATGCCCATGTACAAATAATAGCCTGGATGAATTTTCCAATTTATTTTTATGTGCTTGTCATTAACAACCTCATGGGACATAACAAAAGCTTCATCAGGTGATAGAAACTCAGACTTTGAGATCGGCAGATCACTGGCATGAACATCACCTCCTGCTAATAGGCATAAAAAAAATAGTGAATTAAAAAACGTTATTTTAATCAATTTCATCTTGTATCCATTTCAAGTATTTTTTATTACCCTCCGATATTTCTAGGGATATTATTTCAGGGGTTTCGTAGTTATGCAATCGTTCAATAATCTTTCTA
>CAJWRL010000009.1 GCA_913046125.1 uncultured Gammaproteobacteria bacterium | reverse complement strand
TATAAAAAGTGAAGAAATATATTAAATACATACTTTCACTAACTCTTATGTTTTATATATTTCAGACATATGGAAGTGAAATACTATACATTTTAGGAAGTGTCGATCTGATCTTTTTGCCGCTGGTATTAGTAGTGAGTATATTTCAATATTTTCTGTCCGCATGGAGATGGTGTTTCATTGCATCCAAGACACAGTCTTCGATAAATTATAGTGATGCAATAAGATACTATTATATTGCAGGCTTTATGAATAATATCTTACCAACAGGAATTCTAGGGGATGTATATAGAACGTTAAATATTAAAGTTAACAATAAAAACAGCAGCAATTTTGTAAAATCTTTGCAATCGGTAATTTTTGAAAGATTATCTGGACAACTTGCTCTTGTAGTAACATTCATATTTTCACTTCAGCTCTTTTTTATAGTAAATCAAAAATATATGGCTTCTGCTTATGTACTTGCTGTGATAATTCTATTGTTTATTCTGACAAAGCTTTTGTTTTTTTATCAAAAGAAAAACCAGTATTTTATCAACTTTAAATACATATTTAGTGGCAAACGTCTTTATAAGCATTTTTTATTATCTTTGATTATTGTTTTGACCTATATAACAACATATATAATCTGTGCTTACTCATTAAACCTGAAAATAGATTTGATAAGTTTCTTTGTTTTTGCACCAATTATTTTATTTTCTATGACACTTCCTGTAAGCATAGGAGGCTGGGGAATAAGAGAGACGACCGCACTAGTTATATCTTTTCTTTTGGGTTTATCGGTATCAGCAAGTGTTACCGTAGCTATAGTTTATGGTCTATGTAATTTATTATGTTCTTTGCCTGGAGCTTATTTCTTCTTAAAAAAAGACACTGTCAAACCTTAAGATCGAACAAAACATCATTACCCATATTATAATGCTTTGGATCATAAGATTTTAAATTGTTTATGCTTATATTTTTATTTTGAATAAAGGAAGGCCTTCCTCCACCGAGGATGATAGGGCATAGACAGAGATGAATACGATCAATCATGTTTTTTTCCATAAAATATGAAATTGTTTTTCCACCGCCTTCAATATATATAGTCTTGTTTTTATTAAATTTATTTCTCATTATATCTTTATCACTTATTATTTTAATGTTGTTTGATATTTGATTTGATTTAAGAATTCTTTTTGGATCAAATACATATATTTTCGGATTATCGCCCTCAACCAAGCGTGTCGTCAGTTTTGGCTTATCCTCAAGAAAAGTGTTAGCCCCCACGATTATGATATCTGAGACAGCACGTAAACGATGTATATGTTCCAAGTTTTCTTTACTACTTATATATTTTGATTCTCCTGAATTAGTCGCTATAAAACCATCTAATGACTGTGCAATGTGTGCGATAAATTGTGTCTTTTTCGAGGAGCAAACGATAGGTAGGAAAAGCTTGAGTAAATCATTTACTTCATGATCATCTGTCAGATTAGAATTTTCTATATGATTATTGCTCTTGTTAAAGGTGATATTAATCTTATGTCCTCTTATATCCTCATTAATGTCAACTAAATTATCTTTGTATGAAATTTTATTATTAATTTTTAAAATAAGTGACCAAGCAGTTTTTTTTGATATACTGATTTTAGACATTTGGTAAAGCTATGGATTTTATTAAAAGCATTATTAAAAACGTATTACATGGTTCTCTAATATCCATTCCATTGTTAATATTTATACATTTCACTCATGGATATTTTTCACAATACAGTCCAATCCCGTCAATATTATATTTTTTCTCATCAATGTCACTCGGAATTGTATATCTATTAGTAACACTTTACTTGTTAGGTTTATTTGCCAATTTTTTTGTTAAAAACTTGAATCTATAGGATGGTGGGGTTTGGTGCATCACCATAAACCTCATCAGGATCAAATATTTTTTCATCTTCAATAAACTTGAGTTCAAGTTGTTTTGAGTTAATATCAATTTCTCTATAAAAGCATGATTTATAACCTACATGACAACTGGCTTCGCCGCGAACGATTACGTTCAACCAAACACAGTCTTGATCATCATCGATGTATATATTTTTCACATCTTGTACTAATCCACTAGTCGCACCTTTATGCCATAAACATTTCCTGCTTCTACTGTAGTAATGAGCTTCCTTAGTCGCGATAGTTTTCTTTAATGCTTCCTCATTCATATAGGCGTGCATTAAAACTACTCCAGATTTAGCATCAGTCGTCACGACTGGTATAAAGCCATTTTGGTCGAATTTAGGAGCAAGCTCATTTCCCTCTTCAACTTGTTTTATTGTTTTTCTCTTTTTAAACATTTTTAGCTGCTTTCTTAAATTTCTTTCTCACTTTATTGAGGTATTTCTCATGAGTATCTTTAGTAACGAACATTTTACCACAGTAATAACATTCTGCACTTCCATCTTTTATAGTTAAATATACTAAAGGATGTTTACCAGACTTTTCGTCACCTGCGCATGAAACTTTATTTACTGTATTTTCAACAACCTTAAGATTTTGACGTTTAATCATATTTTAGAGCGAAGAAAAATCACCAAGTTTCATGAGCCTTTCTCTGAATTTTTCTTTGATCTCTTCAGTTAAAGGTTTAATATCGAGCGCTTTTTTCATTAGGCCTATGTTCTTAATATCTACAAATAGGACAGAGGCTATTTCTTTTAGGCTCATTGAATTTTCTTCTGAATGGACCTTCTCTATTTGATCACCGGTTTCAATGCTACCCTGTTGGATAACTCTGAAATAGCTTCCAAGTAGACCTGATTGAGAAAACATTTTAGGAAAATCTCTGCTATTCATTTTAATCCCAATTTTATAACAAGGAATCCTTGGTTGACTGACTTGAAGAATACAATCATTTATCTGGAATCTGTCGCCGATGTTTATAGTGTTTTCATCAAACTCATCAATTGTTAGATTTTCTCCAACCAGTCCAAATTCTTTGAAATCTTTTTCTAAACGTTCACCCCATAGTTTGTAATGAGTGTAAGAATACCCATATACTGCTTTATCAAAACCACCATGAACACTTAAATCAGCTTGCCTGTCACCTTCTATGCCTTGGGGTGTCACTTGCACCTTTTTTGAAACAGGCTTTTTATAGATACTTGTGATAAGCTCTTTACCATTAAAAATAACCTTTTGTGGTTCAGAAGTATTTATAGATAAAATTTTCATATGCTTTCAATGATATTAACATGAATTTAGTCAAATCTAACTGGTTCCTACTAATTTTACTATCTGCTATATGGGGCGGGGCATTCACCCTTAATAAGATGGCTCTAGACTCATTCACGCCAGAGGTGATCGTTGCAGGAAGGCTTATTTCAGGATCGGTGTTTTTAGTCGCACTGATATATTTTTTATATAAAAGATTTTCAATAAATCTTGCTCAAGTAAATTATTACCTATTCATGAGCTTGGTGGGTATTGTTATTCCATTTATTGCAATTATCACTGGTCAGAAGAATATTGATAGTGCGATGGCCGGCATATTGATGGCTACAATGCCAATCTCCACTATCTTACTTTCTCATCTGTTTTTAGACGATGAAAAAATGAATAAACAGAAATTTATAGGCTTTATAATATCTTTCCTAGGTGTATTTATTCTTATATATCGGGATGATTTATTTATTGATAACTCTATAAGCGAAACATTTGAATCCCAATTATTAGTAATATTGGGAGCAACACTTTATGCATTTGCAGCAATCTATGGCAAGAAATATAAAATTACTGATCCGCTTAGTGCATCAACAGGTACAATTTTATTTGCGACCTTTTTCATGACTATCTATTTAATATTCATAGATCAATCGAAACCAAGTTATTCTAACCTTCTACTAGATATGAATATTTTACTTCTTGGGGTTTTGTGTACAGCTATCGCTACAGTAATTTATTTTCAAATATTGCAGAGTGAGGGAGCATCATTTATTTCAATGATGAATTTTTTAATACCACTATGGGCTATCCTGTTTGGTATCATTATTCTTAATGATCAATTCAGCTGGAATTATATTCTTGGCCTTCTAGTAATTCTATTTGGTATTAAGCTAGCTAATTCTATTCCTTAATTTATTTCACCAGAGATTGATCTGTAGTATCATTAAACCATGGATAAAAAAACAGAAATTGAAGCAGCTACATTTAGACGGATAGTAAGGCACTTACAAGATAACCCCGAAGTGCAGAATATTGATCTGATGAACTTAGCTAATTTTTGTAGAAACTGTATCTCTAAATGGTATGTCTCAGAATCAACAACTCATGGAGAGGAAATATCATACGATCAAGCTAGAGAGTTAGTTTATGGTATGCCATATGATGAGTACAAAAATAAACATCAAAAAGAAGCTACTAAAGAACAGCTGGAAAAATTCAATGCAAGCCAAAAAAACAAAGGCTGAACTTCAAGATAAAGATCTTCTGAGATATAACAGAAATATTGTTTTACCAGAGATAGACATAGACGGTCAATTATCTCTTCTTAAATCAAAAGTAGCAGTAATTGGTTTGGGAGGAATTGGATGCCCCGCAGCTACATATCTAGCATCATCAGGAGTAGGCCATTTGTGTTTAATTGATTTTGATCATGTGTCTTTATCTAATTTAAATCGTCAAGTCTTATTCTCTGAAGATGATATATCTGAAAAAAAAGCTGAGGCAGCAAAAAAAAATCTTCAATCATTGAATTCAGAGATAGATATTAAGTCAATTCCAAGAAAAATTGATAATAAATTTGATAAAGATCTGCTCAAAGATTATGACTACATTATAGACTGTACAGATAACTTTCAAACTAGGAGTGAAATTAATAATATCTCAATAGCGAATAAGATACCGCTAATAAGTGGAGCGGCAATAAAAATGCAGGGTCAGATTGCTACTTTTAGAAATGACCTTGATGACATGCCATGTTACAGATGCCTATATAACGATTTGCCAGACACTTCTCCATCATGTCTCGATTCAGGAATACTTGGAAGTGTCACTGGGCTTGTAGGTACGATGCTAGCAACAGAATGTATTAAGTTAATTTGTAACATAGGTGATAATTTCGGTAGTAAATTAATGTTGATCGATATGAAAAATTATGAGTTTAAGACTATAAATATAAACAAAGATCATGAGTGCAAATTTTGTGGCTAACACTGTAACAGACAAACTATCAAGAAATTTTGAGTATTTAAGAATATCTGTAACTGATCGATGTAATTTTAGGTGCAGCTATTGTATGCCCTCCGATATATTTAATAAAGACTATAGTTACATATCTCAGGGCAATATTTTGTCATATGAGGAGATAATTGATATCTGCAAACTCCTAAAAAAAATAGGTTTGAAGAAAGTTCGTATCACAGGAGGTGAACCTCTTTTGAGAAAAAATATTGATAAACTTATCTTTAAGCTCAAAACAGAGGTCATGCTTGATCGTGTTAGCATGACAACAAATGGCTCTTTGTTATCAGATGATAAAGTAAGTGAACTCAAAAAATCAGGCCTGGACTCAATTACCCTAAGCTTAGATACATTGGATAAAGATAAAATCTCTGTTATTAATGGTACAAAAAAAAATTTCAACTTAATGCCTCTTTTAGAGAGCATTGAAAAGCACTTTAATATTATAAAAACAAATACTGTTGTTATAAAGGATGTCAATGATGATGAGGTAATAGATATTATCAATCATATGAAAAATTTTAAATCTGAGATCAGATTCATAGAGTATATGGATGTTGGTGAGTCAAATAAATGGGACCCAAGCAAAGTTGTCTCATCTGAGAGTCTACTTGAGAGTATAAATGAGCATTATGGTCTTAAGCAAATGAAAACAGAGACTTCCTCAACAGCAAAAAAATGGCATATTAAAGATAGTAATTCTTCAATTGGATTAATATCTTCCATTACCCAACCCTTTTGCTCAAGCTGTAACAGAGCAAGACTTTCTGTAGATGGCAAACTATTCACCTGCTTATTCGCAAGCAATGGATTTGATATCAAAAGCGTAATAAGATCTGATAATTATGAGGAAAAACTTTTAGAGTTCTTCAAAAAAATCTGGATGGAACGCTCAGATCAGTACTCTCAGATAAGATTTTCATCAAAAAGAGATCTACCTAAGGTCGAAATGTCTTACATCGGAGGATAATGTGAGAGTCTTGTCATATATTTTCTATTCAATTGCGATACTTTCAGCTTTAGCCGCTGGTTTTGAGATATTAGCTCAAATGTTTCCAGATTATGGTGTGTTCCACATCCTTGTAGGCTTTATAGGAACAGCAATGTTTTTTCCTCTAATCCCGATCTATCCAGCATTGAATGATGGCAACTGGATCTATTTGATTGTATGTTACCTATCGATCTTATTAGGAGTCGTTTTTAGTAATAAAGGAAGGACTCGAGCATAACCCTCATACATTATATTTGAACTTACTCAAACATATATGTATCATTCACTCATAATAATGGTAATTGTAGTAAAATACTTTGCAAGTATCAGCGATGCAGTAGGAAAGACTTCTGAAAAAATAGTACTCCAGCATGAAATGACTGTTGGAGAAGTTTGGACAGATGTTTCAAAAAATATAAAATATGCTGGTAAGGTTATGACGGCAGTGAATCATGAGTATGTAGATGAAAACTATTTACTTAGAGATGAGGATGAAGTTGCTTTCTTTCCCCCAGTGACAGGTGGTTAAATATGTATATTGAAATTATAAATGAAGAGTTTGATCCGTGGCAGAAGCTTGTTGACTATAAAAAGTCTCAGCTGAAAGATAGAAAAAATATAGGCGCATGCAGTGTTTTTTTAGGGACTATGAGAGATATTAATTCTGGCGATGAGATAAAGTCTATGGAATTACAACATTATCCTGAGATGACTGAGTCCTACCTTGAGAAGATTTCCGAGAACACTATCAAAAAATATAAGATTATCGATACTATAATTTTGCACAGAGTCGGTCTTGTTAGTCCATCAGATCCGATTGTTTTAGTTGCAACATGGTCTGAACACAGAGAAGATGCATTCGAAGCGACTAGAGAAATCATGGAAGCATTAAAAAGTGAAGCTCCTTTTTGGAAAAAGGAATCTACTGATAAAGGTTTTAGGTGGGTAGAACCTCAAGCAGAAATATCAGAGGATATGAATGAGGTCTAGGAAGGTTGTTCTAGCTTACTCTGGTGGCTTGGATACTTCCGTCATTGCGAAATGGCTTATGGAAGAGCATGACCTTGAAGTAGTCACCTTTACCGCAGACATTGGGCAGGGAGAGGAAACAAGAGATGCTAGGGTTAAAGCAAAAAAATTAGGTATCAAAAAAATTTATATTGAGGATTTACGTGAAGATTTTGTTAAAAATTACGTATATCCAATGTTTAGAGCAAATGCGATTTATGAAGGAGAATATTTTTTAGGAACGTCAATTGCAAGACCATTAATCAGCAAACGGCTTATAGAAATAGCAAAAAAAGAAAAAGCTGATTACATATGTCATGGTGCAACAGGTAAAGGAAATGATCAAGTTAGGTTTGAACTAGCCGCCTATGCATTAAATCCAAAAATAAAAGTAATAGCGCCATGGAGAGAATGGGACTTCGTTTCTAGATCTGATTTGATGAGATATGCTAAAAAACATCAAATCGCAGTTGATTTTGATCATGGAAAAAAAAGTCCTTATTCAATGGATGCAAATATTTTACATACATCATATGAAGGAGGGATACTTGAAGATCCATGGAGGAAACCAGAAGAATCTATGTGGCTAAGAACTAAATCACTTGAAAATAGCAAATCAAAACCACAGCGTTTAGATCTTACCTTCACCAAGGGTGATATTTCTGCCGTCAATGGCAAGAAAATGAGTCCTTCGAATGCACTTCATCATTTAAATATCATGGCAGGTAATCATGGCATAGGTAGGGATGATATAGTAGAAAACAGATATGTTGGAATCAAATCAAGAGGTTGTTACGAGACACCAGGTGGAACAATCTATTTTAAAGCACATAAAGCAATGGAATCAATTACTCTTGATAGAGAACTGCTTCATTTAAAAGAGGATTTAACAAATAGATATTCTAGACTCATTTACAATGGCTACTGGTTTAGTCCCGAGAGAGAGTCAATACAAAATTTGATAGACCAAACACAAGCAAAGGTATCAGGGACTGTGAGAGTGAAACTATTCAAAGGCAATGTTATTGTTGAGGGTAGAAAATCACCAAAATCGTTGTATTCCGAGGACTTATCGACATTCGAGAACGACTCTGGAGCATATGACCAAAGAGATGCAGAGGGCTTTATAAAAATTAACTCTTTAAGATTAAAAACAAGGCACAAATAATTAATCTTCGAAGCTCTTTAGCGTTGCTCTAAACATTAGTTTATCTAGTCTATATTGCTCAATCATAACTGGCAGGTAGTTATTGTCCGTTGAGTACCATATCAATGAGCTTCTTTTATTATTAACAATATCTTTTTTAATAATTTTAACGTTAGTGTCTCCAAAAATTGTTTCAATCTTATCATCACGAATATGTCTAAAAGTATATTTTCTCTCACGACCTTTATCATTTATATTTATCTCACCAAGAGCATAACCAAATATTTGAGCAGTAAGTCTATCAAGTTTCGAATTGTCATCATATCTAACATCCTTTTCATTGAGGGTAGACACTACTTTACTGTCAATCACTTTACTAACAACACTAGTTATATCTTCCGATCTTATCCTCTTAAAGTGATAACTTTTAAATCCTAAGTAACCATTCAACAATGGTATGTTTAAATCTCTGTTGTTAGTTTTATGAAAAGTAAAACAACTATTTTCTGTTCTAGTATCTTCTTTGAGACTAAAAATATTTACTGTATAGCTTATAGTGTTTATACACCATTCATCTCTATTCTTATCATAAGTGAGGTTGTGCTCTGAATTAGCAAATTCAATTCCCTTCAGCGAAAAACTATAAACTGCTTTATATTGATGAGGCTCAGAATATGAAAGTATTGGTGACATACATAAAAAAATGATCATATATTTAACAATGATATACATCTTGACTACTCAATTAATAAAACTATGGGAGATTCAATCATTCTATTATTGAAGTATAGTTTCTCCCCTTTCATTTTGATGACGTTGTCTGCAAACCACTTTACTGCAATAGGATATATCATGTGCTCTGCGTTGTGAGTTAAAGTCTGTAGCGATGATTCGTCTGACCCATTTGGAACAGTATATTTACCTTGGATTATTATTGGACCTTGATCAAGATTACATGTAACAAAATGAACCGTCGCACCATTATAGACATCATGATTAGCTAAAACTTTTGCATAGGTATTGAGCCCAGGATACTTAGGTAAAAGGGATGGATGTATATTAACTATTTTACCAGAATATTGATTCACAATTTCTGGAGGAATTATTTTCATATAACCTGCAAGCACAATAAGATCTGGATCATGTTGATTTAAAAATGTAGATAATTCTGAATTAATATCTTCATCACTACATACACATACATCTAGATTGAAACTTTGACAAATCTCTATGCCTCCTGCTTTTGGATTATTCGTGAAGGCGCCTTCATAGACTAATTTATCTTTTATATTTGAACTATTTTCCAAAAGATTTTTTAAATTAGAGCCATTACCTGAGAACAAAACTACGCTTTTTTTAATCGACATATATTATTTTTTCTTGGAAAGGTTTGTGGATTATTTGACCAATAATTTTGTATGGTTGTCTATTTTTTTTGAAAATTTTATCTACTTTTGAAATATTCTTTTCATCTACGATAACTGCCATACCAATGCCACAATTGAAAGTTTGGAGCATTTCAAGATCATTTATTTTTGACAAATCTTGAATATATCTAAAAATATTAGGTATTTTTAGAGTACGTAAGTCAATACTTGCCGATAAATTATCAGGCAGTATGCGCGGAATATTATCTGTGATACCTCCACCAGTTATGTGAGCTAATCCATTTATTTCGATTTCTTTCTGGAGAGAATTAATTATTTTGAAGTAAAGTTTTGTTGGCTTGATAAGAATATTGCCTAGGTTCGATTTCTGAAAAACTTTGTTTAGCTTTAATCTTTTTGATTCAATTAGTTTATTGATTAAAGAGAATCCATTTGAATGAAAACCGCTCGATGGAAGACCAATGATGATATTTCCAGATTTGACTTTTTTTGGAGATATAATTTTTTTTTGAGATACTATTCCGACACAAAATCCTGCTAAGTCATAATCATCTTTATGATACATTCCTGGCATTTCCGCAGTCTCACCTCCTATCAAACTCATCCCACATTTATGGCATGCATTTTTTATACTTCTGAGTACATCAGAATGTATGCTCTGCTTTATTTTACTCGTTGCTAGATAATCCAAGAAGAACAGAGGCTTTGCTCCACTAGTTATTATATCATTCACACACATAGCAACCAGATCTTGGCCAATATGTTTGTGGCATTTAAGCTTATTAGCGATTTTTAATTTTGTCCCTACACCATCTGTCCCCGAGACAATAACTGGGTCTTTAATCTTTGTGTCTATTTTATAGAGGCTAGAGAACCCTCCAATATTTGACAGGACATTCTTATCTTTATTTATATTTTTAGATTTGAGTGAAGAAATTAGCTTATCTGCTCTATCAATACTAACGCCTGATTTTTGGTAATTAATTTTCGTTTTTTGCTTATTATTCATTACTGTAGATAGGGTATAATTATATCCCAAAGGAATTATTATAGATACTTATATGACTCAAGAGCTTCATTATAATCAGATACCAATAGATTTTGGATTTTTTACTGTGAAGACGTTCGATAATTTTATTATCGGTGATAATAAAAAACTATATAGCTCCTTACAAAATATCATAGATACTGATCAACTAATTCTCATATATGGCAATAAATCATCAGGTAAGACTCATATCTGTGAGGCCTTGTGCAATACATACCTTGATAGCGTTACGCTGATAGATAGTAAATCTAAATTATCGAACCTTGTATCACCTGATTTTTATGAGTTACTAGTTATAGACGACCTTGATAAGTTAATCTCATCGAAACAAGATGAGGAGAGTCTTTTTAACTTAATAAATAATCAAATTCTTTATAAAAAACCCGTAGTAATATCATCATCAAAGGATGTAAATGATTGTGGAATCCAACTAAAAGATTTATCTTCTCGACTACTCTCAGATAAGATATTTACTATAAGTGATCTCAGCGATTCAGATAAAATAGACATGATGACATTGTATTGTTCTCAGAGAGGTCTTGAGATGCATGAAAGAGTTCTACAATACATAATGAATAACTGCAGTAGGGACTTGTATTTTTTATGCGCACTAATCAAGAACCTTGATATAGTTTCACTTTCAATGCGAAGAAAAATAACTATACCATTTATAAAGAAGGTTGTTATGCTACATAACGATTAAGAATTTAACTTATCCACTAATTCAGCAAATCTTTTACCATATGATAAACAAATTAGTTTTTCTTCTTCTGTCAAATCTACTTTTTGATTATGAGAAACATGACTAGGACCATAAGGTGTTCCACCTGACATTGTCGACGATAGATTCTTTTCACTATATGGGACTCCAGCTATGATCATGCCATGATGAATTAGAGGCATCATCATACTTATTAGTGTAGTTTCTTGGCCTCCGTGCATACTTGAGGTAGAAGTGAATACACCACCTAATTTACTCTCGAGGGTATTATTAAACCATTCATCTGTTGTACTATCGAAAAAAGCTTTAAGAGGAGCCGCCATATTTCCGAAATGCGTGGGACTGCCAATTATCATTCCTGAACATTTTTTAAGATCTTCTTTAGTTACGAGTATGTCATCGGTTTCTTTGTAAGTATCAGAATGGACTGTTCTTATAGACGAACTTGCCACATTTGATGATTCGATTCCACGCGCTATAGCTCGAGCCATTTTTTTTGTTGAATCATTTTTTGAGTAATATAGTATTAAGATGTCATTCATATGCATAGGATACCTTTTATGAACTTTAAAAAGAACACATTTGCACCAATTTTGTTTTTCATAGTCACAACCCTATCATCATGCACATCTCAAACCATAGATATTGAAGGTACAACAAAGTTTTCTAGCATCAAAGCTGATAATAACCCAGTTCACTATCACACTGTTGTTTATGGAGACTCACTATGGGATATATCTTACAAATATTATAATGATCCTTATGTCTGGCCAAATATTTTCAAAAAAAATCAAAACAAGATATACGATGCAGATTTGATTTTACCTGGTCAAAGCCTCATAATACATAAAAACATTTCAGACAGATCTAGAGAAAAAGCTAGAGAATATGCGAAAACAAGGGGTCTCTGGGTTGTCGGTTATAGGGAAGAATCAGACATAATATTTTTGGAGAATGATAAATGAGAATTACTTTATTCCTAGTTTTTGTATTTTCATCATTCCTAGCACTTAACGTCAGCGCTGATCAATTCGATGAGCAAACGTCTTCTAAAATAATTCAAGAAGCCGAGAAAAAATATAAAAAAGTTTTAAAGGTAAAAAATGCATGGCGAGATACCAAGAAGATAATTAAAAATGCTAAGAAGGCACACAAAGAACAGAATTATGAGAAATCCGTCACATTAGCCAAAAAAGCGTTGAATGAAGCTAACATGGCATACGAGCAGTATGAGAAACAAAAGGATAAATATCGTTTTCTAGATTAACTTTTTAGAACATTATAAAGTTCATCGTGTTTTAGTGTATCTTTTTCCGCAGCTCCTCTCTTTTTATATGTGACCTCGTTGTTTTGGGCTTCAGATCTCCCAATGATAATAAACTGAGGAACACCTATCAGCTCCCAGTCATGGAGCTTATTGCCCAGTTTTGCATTTCTATCATCTAAAATAACATCTATGTCTCTATTAATTAGCATTTCATAAATACTTTCAGAATATTTTCTCACTTCTTCATTTTTATCGCCGTCGATTTCGATAATGACTACATCAAAAGGTGAAATACTTTTAGGCCAAATGATTCCGTTCGTATCGTAGTTTTGTTCAATAGCCGCCGCTATTATTCTAGATACCCCAATACCGTAGCAGCCCATTTGAAGATAATGATTATTATTTTCTGAATCTGCGATAGAGAGATTCATTGACTTGCTATATTTATCACCTAACTTGAAGATATGACCTACTTCTATCCCTTTTTTGTGAATAAGGCTATTTTCATTTCTGATTTTTTCTATATTATCTGTTTTATATCTTTCTTTTGCGATTTCAAAATTTATACCAACACCATCTTTATCAATTAGAAGATCATCCTCACCAGTGTTCGCAATAACATGAAATTCATTTGATTTACTACCACCAATGTTACCACTATCTGCATCAACCATAGTGTATTCTAATTGCAGGCGCATGAATATTTTATTGTATGCCTCTTTATAGATTTCATACCACTCATCTAGACACGACGTATCTAAGTGAAATGAGTAAGCATCTTTCATTATGAACTCTCGTGCACGCATTATTCCAAACCTTGGCCTTATTTCATCTCTGAACTTTGAAGATATTTGATAAAGATTTATAGGAAGTTGTTTATAGCTATTAAGTTCTTTTCTTATCAAATCTGTTATAACTTCTTCAAACGTCGGGCCAACACAATACTCTCTGTCATGTCTATCAGTGAGCCTGAGAAGCTCGGGACCGTAATCATCCCATCTCCCTGATTCGTGCCATAGTTCACGTGGCTGAATTGAGGGCATAAGAATTTCAGCAGATCCAATTGCATTCATCTCTTGGCGAATGATATTTTCTATCTTTTTTAGTATTCGTAGGCCTATTGGTAGAAAATTATATTGGCCCGAAGATTGTTGTCTCACTAAGCCTGCTTTAATCATAAGCTTGTGACTGATGATCTCAGCGTCAGATGGTTCATTTTTCTGGGTGAATAGTGGGTATTTAGATGCCTTCATTATACTTTTTAGAAACCTATAATTGTTTAAGTTTACCATGATTGTATGTATCATATATATCAATAATCTTGATAAACTGATTAATGCTTAATTATTTAAAACAATGGTACGAAGAAAACTTTACTGACCCCAATCAAGTATCACTTGCTTTGATAGTGATTTTTTCTGTTTTAATAACTTACATTCTTATCCAAACTATATCACCTATTCTAGTTGCTATTGTTTTAGCATATATGCTGGAGGGTCTTGTTCAAAATCTCATGAAGACTGCTCATATTGTCAGAAATATTTCTGTAATTGTAGTCTTTCTTATATTCTTAATTTTAAGTGTAATTACATTATTTATGCTAATACCTTTATTACTTGACCAACTTACATTATTTGTAAAATCTCTCCCTGAAATATTTGATAAAAGCAAAAATCTTATTCTGGGGATGTATGATCAAAATGAGTATATTCCCAAAGACTATATTGATAGTCTCTTTCTTGGCCTTCAGGGAGAAACATCGAAATTAGGAAATTCTATATTTGCATTTTCTCTAGCATCAGCAGGTGGACTTTTTGCAATAATTGTCTACACGATTCTTGTACCGATTATGATTTTTTTCATGTTGTTTGATAAGGATGCTATTAATGGTTGGATATCAAAATTTTTTCCTAAAAAATTAGAGTTGACTCAAAAAGCATACTCAGAACTAAATTTAAAAATTGGAAATTACATAAGATGTAAATTCATTGAAATTATTATTGTCTGGGTAGCATCATTTATTTTATTCATATCACTAGGGCTCAATTATTCTCTATTGTTGAGCTTTCTATGTGGCATCTCTGTTATTATTCCCTACGTAGGCATGATTGCTGTCACCATACCTATAGTATTAGTTGCTTACTTTCAATGGGGGATCGCATCAGAATTTTGGTACGTTGTGATTGGTCATTTGTTGATACAGGCTATCGACGGGAATGTTGTAGTTCCAATTCTATTCTCAGACGCTGTAAATATCCATCCGTTTGCTATATTATTGTCTATATTGTTCTTTGGGTCTGTCTGGGGTATATGGGGAGTCTTTTTCGCTATACCTCTTGCAGTATTGATTAATACAATCTTAAACGTATGGCCACGCGCAACAACATAAGGAATATTTATGAATATGTTTAGAGGAAGCATGGTTGCCATAGTGACTCCTATGAATGAAGATGGTTCTATTGATTTCATTTCTCTTAAAAATTTAATTGAATTTCATATCGAAAATCAAACAGATGTAATTATATCAGTAGGGACTACTGGAGAATCTGCCACATTAGATTTTGATGAGCACTCACAGGTAATAAAGAAAACTATTGAGTTTGTAAATGGCAGAATTCCTGTGATAGCAGGTACAGGTGCTAACTCGACATCTGAAGCTATAGAGTTAACAAAAAGTGCAAAAAATAATGGGGCTGATGGTTGCTTGCTTGTGACCCCATATTATAATAAACCCACACAAGAGGGACTTTATCAGCATTATAAAAAAATTGCTGACCTAGTTGATATTCCCCAAATCTTATATAATGTGCCAGGGAGAACATCGGTGGATATGCAACCTGAAACCGTGTTGAGACTGTCAACTCACAAAAATATTGTCGGTATAAAAGAAGCATCGGGTAATAAAGATAGATCATTATCTCTTATGAAATTATGCTCCAAGGATATTAAGATTTTCACTGGTGATGATAAAACATCTATGTCCGACATATCAGATGGGTTTTCAGGGAATATATCTGTCACTGCTAATGTGGCGCCTTTAGAGATGCATCAAATGTGCCAGAGTGCCCTTGAGGGTGATATTGAGAACGCATCAAAATTGAATTCAAATTTAGATATCCTCCATGATTTATTATTCTGTGAATCTAATCCCATACCAGTGAAATGGTGTTTACATAAGATGGGGCTTATCAAAAAAGGTATTAGACTTCCTTTAACATGGATGGATCAAAAATTTGATAGACCGTTGACTGAGGGCTTGATAAAATCAGGAATCATAGATGAATAAGATTACAATTGTCACATTATTCCCAATACTTCTCACAGGATGTTCTGGTCTTAGCGACTACGCAAAAAATATATTATCTGACCCAAGAAACGAGAAACTGGTATATAAAACAGACGAGGATTACTCATCTTCACAAATTGATTTGATTATACCGCCTGATCTGACTCAACCAAATACTCAAAGGTCACTATCTTTGCCTGATATTGTGAGAAATGATAATAACAAATTATTCACCGTAGACACCAAGTTAGATAATATTAAAATATTTCGACAAGGCCAAAGCATGTTTTTGTCTGTATCAACAACTGATAAAATTGCACTTTGGACCAATATAAAATCATTCTGGTTGACTGAGGGATTTCAAATTCTTAATGAGGATATTACCATTGCCTCTATAAGAACAAACTATTTAGAGAATCTTAGTGAAGCACAGCTTGGCACGGTTCAGCGAGTTGTTGGAAGATATGTGCCACTGCTTGTTTCGCCTGAGACAAGGGATAGTTACAGCACTAGACTAATAAAAAAGGAGAGTG
>CAJWRL010000008.1 GCA_913046125.1 uncultured Gammaproteobacteria bacterium | reverse complement strand
GCATAGTCTTAGAGACGTCCAGAGGTGAGCTGTCTTTAGCGTTAAGCCTAGGTATTACACTTTTATCCATTGCGTTAGTAATGAACATACTCATCTCAATAATTAAGGGAAGAATGTTATGAGTAAAATATATTCAGCTCAAGGTCTATCGTATGAAATAAATAATAAAAAAATAATTAAAGAGTTAACATGCGATATAGAAGAGGGTATTACAATTATAAAAGGGCCTAACGGATCTGGGAAAACTACCTTTCTTAAACTTCTTTTCGGCATGATATATCCTACTAATGGGAATATAGTCAGGCATTTTAATACTAAAAATATGGAGATATCATTTGTTTTTCAAGAACCTATATTTCTTAATAGATCTGTAGAGGATAACTTAAAACATGTGCTTTATTGTAAATCGATTAAGAAAAAAGATTGGAGAAAAATTATAAATGATATTATTACAAAATACTCCTTAGAACATCTACTTAAATCACAAGTTAAAGACTTATCAGGAGGAGAATTACAATTGCTCTCACTTATAAGAAGCTTGATAACTGATCCGGGCATTCTTTTATATGATGAGCCAACTAATAATCTTGATGACGACAATATAGAATTAGTAACAAAAATTATTAAAGATATTAAATATCAAGGATCATCTTTAATAATGGTGAGTCACAGTAGTATTCTTGATAATATTATAAGCTATAATCTACTTTCCTTTAAAAATGGGGCAAAAATTGATGAATAAATTTATTATCGCTGTTTTTATATTTTTTCTATCAATCAACTTCTCGTATCCGGACTCAATTACGATACAGTCAACAACTTCTACTAGAGATTCTGGGCTTTATAAATATTTACTACCTAAATATCCCAAGTTTGATAGTGTCCAAATAAAATTAATCGCTGTTGGAACTGGTCAGGCAATTGTTAACGCGAAGAATTGCGATGGAAATATTTTGATAGTTCATGATAAGGAACGAGAAGATGAATTTATGGCTAATGGTTTCGGTTCATCTCGATACAATATTATGTACAATGATTTTGTGATTGTTGGACCAAAAAAAGATGCCGCCGAAATAAAAGGCGCTGAGTCTGTATTAGAGGTATTTACAAAGATATACACTAAAAAACATATTTTTGTTTCAAGATCAGATTCAAGTGGTACACATTCAGCCGAAATGAATATCTGGGATAATATTGGTCTAGATCCTACCGCTTCAAGTGGCAAATGGTATCTTGAGTCTGGACAAGGTATGGGGCCATCTCTTAATATTGCGATATCTTTGAACGGGTATATTTTTTCAGATCGATCTACTTGGCTCAGGTTTAATAATAAAGGAGATCATATTATTCTATACAGCAATCCCGTTGAGCTTAGAAATAGTTACTCAATGATATTAGTTAACCATGATAAGTGTAAGAATCTTAATCTAAAACCAGCGCGTGATCTCTATGATTGGTTAAAATCTGATGAGGCTGCATCATTAATTGAGGGATATAAAGTGAGCGATCAACAAGTATTCTATATACCTTAATTACATAATATATATTATACGAATATATATATATCTAGAAATCATCCCAAAGATGACCTATTCTACTCAACATGGATAAGGAAATCACAATACACGTCATTTTAGGAAATCAATTGTTCCCAATACAATATTTGAAGCAATTTAACATAAAGCATGTGTTTATGAAGGAAGACATAGACTTGTGTACATATGAAAAACATCACAAACAGAAGATCACTCTATTTTTATCTGCGATGAGATCATACAGAGATATGCTTAAGAAAAACAAGATTACAATTGATTACAATGAATTAAATCTCGATGATTCAGACACTTACGTGGATTATCTGTATAAATATTTGAATAAGTTGAAAATAAAGAAGATCAGTCTATGGACTATTGAAGATATATGGTTTGAGAGAAAATTAAGGAGGCTGGAAAAGAAAGGAATAAGTATTGAAATTTATGATACGCCAATGTTCCTAACAAAATTGAAAGAATTTGAGGAGATGTGCATACAGAGGAAAAGCCCAAAATACAAAATGACGGACTTTTACATTAATCAAAGAAAAAAATTAGATATATTGATGAAAGATGGTAAACCAGTGGGTGGGAAATGGACATATGACGGGGATAATAGAAAAAAAATACCTCAAAACATCTTACCGCCTGCCCTTTTACAGTTTAAAAAAACAAAACATACAAAAGATATAGCAAAGTTAGTCGATAATGTGTTTAAAAACCATTACGGCGAAACGAAATATTTTAACTACCCTACGACTAGAGAGCAGGCACTAGATAACCTAAAACACTTTCTAGCTCATAAATTTAATCAATTTGGGGATTATGAGGATTCCGTTGACCAGAAATCACACATATGGTTTCATTCAAATCTAAGTTCTTCACTCAATATCGGCCTAATAACTCCTCTGGATATTTTAAATAATATCAGGGATTTGAAAGGCATACCTATTAATTCATATGAAGGTTTTTTAAGACAGATAATAGGATGGAGAGAGTTTATGAGATGTCTCTATCATTTTGAAGGTAAGGAGATGGAAAAAAGTAACTTTTTCAACCATCAGAGAAAGATCAAAAAAAGTTGGTATACCGGTAACACGGGCTTAGATCCATTGGATTACTCAATAAAGAGCACTATTAAACATGCCTACTCACATCACATTGAAAGACTAATGATTCAAGTCAATATAATGAATTTGTGCGAAATCAAGCCCAGCAACGCGTATAAGTGGTTTATGGAATTGTATATTGATTCTTCAGATTGGGTTATGACTCCTAATGTCTATAGTATGGGGCTTTTTGCTGATGGAGGTATAATGGCAACTAAACCATATATCTGTGGTTCAAACTATATCCTAAAGATGATGAATTTCAAGAAGGGTCCATGGTGTGATGTAATGGATGGACTCTATTGGCGATTTATAGATAAAAACCGCATATTTTTCAAAAAAAATCCTAGATTAAATATGATGGTTTCACTGTTCGATAAAATGAAAAAAGACAAAAAGGATAACATATTGTCCAAAGCAAGCGAATTTATCGAAAGGAATACATCATGATAAAAGTTCTTTTTAATGATAGTTGCCCTATATGCTCTAAAGAGATAAATCATTATAAGTCACTTGAGAATGATATAAATTGGATAGATATCAATGATTTAGAAATATCTATGAAACTATCTGGTAAGAGTCACAGGGAGTTAATTAGACGGTTGCATGTAATAAAGGATAACGAGATATATTCAGGCGTAAGAGCTTTTATTATTATGTGGCGGAATATACCAAGGTATAGATGGATTGGTAATATAGTCGCTTTACCAGTCATTTATCACATTGGAGTAATACTCTATGAAATTATTGCTCTTTTCTTATTCTATAAAAATAGGCATCAGTTAAATGAAAAAAAGTGATCTTCCGAGAAAGATATGTCCTGTTTGTGGGCTACCTTTCACATGGAGAAAAAAATGGGAGAGAAATTGGAATGATGTCATTTACTGCTCAGATAAGTGCAGATCCAATAAACGATTAAAAAAGACGTAAAATTGGATTTACCTCGATCTCCGATAAACCCATGGCTCGATAGGCGCTTTTTCACTCCATAGGCCTATTTTTTTGATTCTGGCGTGATTTTCGAGGTTTTGCAGGTAGGAATTATCTCTATAGGTTAAATAAATCCATGCATTTCCGGATTTCAACATTTTCGCATTCACAAATATAGATTCCTTTACATTGTGGATATAAACTTCACCTAAATGCCTGTTATATCTATCTTTTTTACTTGTATTTATCTGTACACTTTTATCTAATACAAGATTAGTTAAAAAATTCTTACTTCTCACCCCATGAGGCTGTTTAAGCTCAGGCGCATCAATATAACTGAGTCGTATTTTAATATGTTTATTGCTAGTTTTTACCCAGATTGTATCTCCGTCAATAACTTTTATTACCCTACCCTCATATTGATCCGCGTAAGACGGTGTACAAATAATTAGTAATAAAAGCGTAGCTAAATATCTTTTAAGTAGCATTTAATTTCTTCAGAAAATCTCTCGATATCAACTAAAAATGAATCGTGACCCTGTATACAGTCTAAACTTTTATATGTGACTTTTGTAGAATTAGTAGATAGATACTCAGCGAGTTCTTTTTGTTGATTAATTGGAAATAATATATCTGACTCAACACCTAGTATCAAAGCGCTCTCTAAACCGGTTTTACCCAAAACTTCTTCAGAAGAAGACCCATAATCAATTATATCAAACCAATCAATTGATCTCGAAAGATATAAATAGCAATTAGCATCAAATACATCTTGGAATTTTACAGCCAAGTGTTCTAAATAAGACTCTATTTCGAATTCAAAACCTGTATTTTCTATACCAAATGTATTTTGAGTTATATTATTTTTAGATGATTTTTTCCTACCAAATCTCTGTGCCCATTCATTTGCAGAACGATATGATATCATTCCTAATTTTCTAGCAATTCGGACACCGTTTAATGGTTGACTATCATGTGTATAATAGCCATTTTTCCATAGGGGATCTTTTCTAATAACCTCTCTTTGCAGTGACCTTATGGCTATTGCATAAGGTAGTGATTGAAATGCAGTAGAGATAGCTATGAAGTTTTTTACAAAGTCATTATTTTGAATGATTAACGCTAAGGCATGCATTCCACCCATAGAAGGTCCCACTAAAGTATTAATTTGCTTTATGTCCAACTTATCTAAAAGAAGTTTAGTTGCAGTCGCCATATCATCAATTGTAAGCTCAGGAAAAGTTAACCTAAAAGGCTCACCAGTAATTTGATTGATGGATGCTGGACCTGTAGAGCCAAAACAACTACCGAGTGAATTAACACATATCACATAAAATTTATTTGTATCGATAGCCTTATCTGGACCAACTATCCCTTCCCACCATCCTGGCTTAGAATTATTAGAATGAGAGGCAACATGTGAACTTGCGCTGAGGCCTGTTAGAATCACGACAACATTATCCTTTTGTTTAGACAATTTACCCCAGGTTTCATAAGCTACTATAGGATTAGATAAGGAGCCTCCTCTCTTCATTTTCATGGAGTCAGTTAAAACAGCTTTTTGAACGCCCTGATTTGTTTGCTCAAATAAACTAACAACATTGTTATCTGATTTTTTCATAGTTGGATAGTATTATGATTAAGAAGCTAATTCAATCGTAAGGTTATTCAATAAGTACTTTGTATTTATATTAAGGTTTATGTTTTTCTTGATTAGCGGAATCTTAGTATATATATCAACTAGCTTTTTGTGATATTGGTCTAGTGACTGATCAAATGGCTTATATACTGCATTCTTACAATTAAAAATAATATATTCAACAACAATACAGATAATAAGATTCAAGTGTAAATTACTCCATTCATTAGAGACATCTATAGGATCAAGTGTTTTGTCTAAAAGTCCATCAACTTGTACCTTTATGCTTTCTGTAAGATTAAAAATATTATAGTCAGGATCAATATTTCTTAAAAAAGGATGTTTCGAAAAAAAGAAGTCTTTGAAGTTAGAATTCTTATCCATCTCGAAATTTTGCTCGTATTGCAATACTTGGCATCTACTTTTTATGGTTTCTGCAATGCTGGTGAGTGAACTCGCTAGCAATATAAAAGTACAATTTGATGAAACTTCCTCAAGCGTCTTAAGAAGAGCTGAAGATGCTTCCTTATTCATATTCGAAGCACTATTTAATATGACAATTTTTTTATTTTTGTGCGCAGAGATTTGAGTAAATGATATTACCTCTCTGATTTGATCAATAGTTATTTCGTTTCCGATTCTATTAGTATCTAATTTATCAAGTAAACCATATTCGCGCATTTGTAACTCATAATTTGACAACGTTGATGTAATATTTCCAGATTTATCAATGACGGGAAGTGACACGTACATGACATCAGGATTTTCAAGTATCTTCTCAACGGATTTGTCAAAGTACTCACCTACTTTTGTAATCACCATCTCATAACGTAATTCTATATCAGAGGATATGATCAAATAATTTTTTGATTGATGATCTAAAGAGAATTTATTAATCATGAGTTGTAAATATAGTCTTCAGTTTTTCGAGAAGATCTTTTTTTGTGATTTCTTTATCTCTCGAGGTATTTAATTTAATCACATTCTCCATATTAGAAAAAATTGATTCATATGCTTTGTTTAATTTATTCAAATATTCAAGACCTCTACTCTCAAACTTATCAGTTGTTGATCTTCTTGATATTCTTTTCAAACTCTCTTCTGGATCTGTATATAAATAAATAATATGATCAATAGATTTTGAAAATATAGCATCAAATATATTATGTACCTTTTTGACTAATTCATCATCACCAACTATCCCCTGATATACGAGGGTTGAGTAATGGAATCTATCACATATCACGGTTTTTCCATTTTTCAGCGCTGGCAGTATAATTTTATTGTAGTTCTCGTATCTTGATGCGTAAAATAGTAAGGAGTCAGTTAGATTATCCGTGTCGTTATTCTGATCAAGGATTATAGAACGAATTGACTCACCAAATGATGTTCCTCCAGGCTCTCTTGTAACAATATATTCAATTTTATGTTCTTCCAGAAATGACTTAATAGTTTTAATCTGAGTAGACTTGCCTACACCCTCACTCCCCTCTACAACAATAAATTTACTCATAGACAAATTTATCCAGGATAGCCTCTAATTCTCTTGAATGACTTAAAGTATGTTCACCAATCTTCTTAACGAATTGAATTCCCGTTACCGAATTACATATAAAAGCTCCATGAAATTTTCTGATATCTTTTTGTTTAATAGTGTTCTCAGAAATATTAATTTTTTTTCTTTTCATAAATTTTATAATAACCTTTTTCATTATCCCGTCTACACCAGAATTAGACAAATCAGGAGTGACAAAATTAAAACTATTTTTCTTAATTGTGTATAGAAATATGTTAGAGGAAATGCACTCTATAATATTATCATTTTTATCAGTTAAAATATTATTACTTTCTTTCCTGTCAGTAAAAGTGAATCCGAGGATCTGTTCCAACCTATTCAAATGTTTAATCTTTGATAAATAAGGGTTATCGCATAATTTATATTTAGAATATCCCAATGAAATGAAAAGCGATCTTTTGATATGTGTACCTTTCTTTTTGATTATATATAATTGAGGTTTTACTTTTTTATCATAGCCATAACCATGTGAAGATATGCCTCTGCTATATATTATTTTTATAATACATTTTTTTGTATTTCCTATAGATTTATTAATAGATTTCTCAATAAGTGTTTGTGATGGTAATTCAATCCTTAATTTCTTACATCCGGAATTAAGCCTAATCAAGTGCTCTTTAAGGAAGAGAGGCTCTCCATTATTTACTAAAATAGTTTCAAACAGGCCATCGCCATAGTTAAATGCCCTATCATTAACTGGAATAGATTTTGGATTTATAAAGACTTGTGTTTTCAAGTGGAGTTAGTCTTTAAATTTTGAAAAAATTAGAGATCCGTTTGTGCCTCCAAAACCAAATGAGTTAGATAAGGCAAAATTAATATCGCAATCGATAGAAGATTCATGATTTACATTTAAATCACATTCTTGATCCAGGTTTTCAATGTTTATTGTTTGATGGATCTTGCCATTTAATATCGAGAGTATACATACGATAGCTTCAACACCACCAGCTGCACCAAGAAGGTGACCAATCATTGACTTTGTTGAATTGATAACAAGGTTTTTAGAGTGAGATCCAAAGGTTTTTTTCACAGCTTTTAACTCTAGAATATCACCTGCGGGTGTAGAAGTTCCATGAGCATTAATATAATCAATATTTGATGGATCTAAGTTTGCATCTTCAAGGGCTAGCGTCATACATCTAGATGCACCTTCACCTGTTTCAGATGGAAGTGTCATATGATAGGCGTCTGCACTCATGCCATATCCTTTTATTTCAGCATATATCTTTGCGCCTCTTTTTTTCGCATGCTCTAACTCCTCCAGGACAATCACTCCTGCACCATCTCCTAAAACAAAACCGTCTCTATCTTTATCCCATGGTCTGCTCGCTGTCTCAGGCGAGTCATTGCGAGTAGACAATGCCCTGGCAGCTGCAAATCCACCCACACCTAAATCTGAGGTAGCCATTTCTGCTCCACCACATATCATCACATCTGCATGAGAATATTGTATTTGCCTGAAACCCTCACCAATATTATGCGTCCCAGTTGTGCATGCTGTGACAATAGATAAATTAGGACCTTTAAAGCCATATTTGATAGATAAGTTACCTGAGATCATGTTTATGATGCTTGCAGGTACAAAAAAAGGTGATATTCTTCTTGAACCGCTTTTGATAAATGTATCTCTAGTATTTTCTATGTTATAAAGTCCACCAATGCCTGAGCCAATAGAAACACCAATTCTATCGGGATTACATTGAGATTCTAATAATTTTGCATCAGCTACAGCATCTATACCGGCAGCCATACCGTATTGCATGAAAAGATCCATTTTTTTTAGATCTTTTTTGTCGAAGTATTTATCAGATTGAAAATCTTTTACAGATGCAGAGAATTTTACAGGCAGTTTATCAACGTCTAGAAAATCGATGGTCTTAGCGCCAGACTTGCCTTCTAAAAGAGATTTCCAGAAGTCGTCTTTATTACATCCAATTGGCGTCAGACATCCTAAGCCAGTGACTACCACACGTTGTTTAGTCATAATTATTGATTTGCGTTGATGTAATCTATAGCTTCCTGAACAGAAGTTATTTTTTCAGCTTCTTCATCAGGAATTTCCGTTTCAAACTCTTCTTCGAGCGCCATAACTAATTCAACAGTATCAAGAGAATCAGCACCTAAATCATCTATAAATTTAGATTCATTCTTTACATCTTCCGCTTTTACACCCAGCTGAGTAACGATAATATTCTTTACTCTTTCCTCTACACTACTCATTATTACATTCTCCTATCGAATTAATTTTGATTAAAATTATATGTATTTTTACATATATAAGCCGCCATTTACATTAATATTTTCACCAGTTATATATGATGAATCATCAGATAGTAAAAAAGAGACAACGCTTGACACTTCAGATGATTCCGCGATTCTACCTAAAGGTATATTTTTAGAGAGATTATCAATTTGATCATCAGATAAAGCTTTGGTCATATCAGTGTCTATGAAACCGGGTGAAATTGAGTTTACGTTAATATTTCTTGATGATAGCTCTCTCGCAAGAGATTTTGTAAAACCTAAAAGGCCAGATTTAGATGCAGAGTAATTTGATTGTCCTGCATTACCCATCATACCAACAATAGATCCAATATTTACTATGCGACCTTCCCTCGCTTTCATCATATCTTTAACAATCGATTTAGTTACCCTGTAGATTGAAGTTAAATTAGTCTCTATAACTGACAACCATTGCTCTTCAGTCATTCTCATTAATAAATTGTCATTAGTAATACCTGCATTATTTACAAGTCCGTACAATGGACCGTATTCATCTTGAATATTTTTTATCGCAGAATCAATAGACTCTTGATTTGTAACATCCATTTTTAATCCTTTCCCGCCATTACTTTTGGTTTCTTGCGATATTATATTCGCACCATCGTCAGTTCTAGAAGTGCCAATTACAGTGTAACCGTCATTATTAAGTCTTTGTATGATGTTAAGCCCTATCCCTCTGTTGGCGCCTGTTACGAGTATGACCTTATTTTTCATCATTTATATTATAGTACCTGCTTGATTGAATTTATATCTTCAATATTACTGAAGGAATGAATACGTAAGGTTTTATCAAATCTTTTGACTAGCCCTTGTAAAACGTTACCAGGACCGACCTCAATAACATCTGAGATATCGTTACTTTTGAAGGTTTGCATGGTTTCTATCCATCGAACTGGGGAGCATACTTGCATAGATAAACAATCTATAAATCTTTCCTCATTTTTACTTACAGATAAATCGTAATTATGAATCACATCAAATGAATTATCTATGTTGAAGTTAATTCCTTTCAGTTCATCACGTAAATCATTTGAAACAGATTTAAGTAGTGAGGTATGTGCAGCAAGAGAAACAGGTAATTTTTTTACAATCTTTGCCCCGGAAGTTTTTAAAACGGTCGTTATATCTTCAACCGCTAAAGTATGACCAGCGATAACCGTTTGACCAGGACAATTAAAATTGACAGCTTCTATAATTGCTCCGTCTCTTGATGCTTCTTTACAAATATCGCTTACTTTATTACCATCTAGTCCAATTACTGCTGCCATAGCACCATCAACGTCCACCATGGCTGAAGACATAAACTCAGCACGTTTTTTTACTAACTTAAGTGCATCACGGAAAGATATAGTATTGTTTGCCACTAGAGCTGTATATTCACCTAGGCTGTGTCCTGCTCCAATATTTGCTCTAATGCCTGTCTTTTTAATCAACATATCCCACATCGCATAAGATACTGTAAGCATCAATGGTTGTGTATAAATCGTATCATTAATCTTTTGTTCATTTTTAATAGCTTCCCTAACATCGTATTTAAGTATTTCAGAGCCTTGATCAATTACATCATTAAATGAACTTACATCACTAAAGCTATCAGCCATATCTTTATTTTGCGATCCTTGTCCCGGAAATACGACAGCTATGTTCAAGAAATATCCTCCAAATAATTCTCATATGTATAAAAGCCACTTCTCTGATTTGAAATCCATTGTGATGTATCAAGTGCACCTTGTGCAAATATCTTTCTATTGTAGGCGTTATGGTAAAGAATTATCTCATCATCTGGTGATTTAAAAACAGTCTTATGAATACCTACTTCACCCTCTTCTCTAACTGATTCAATCTTAATGTCACTTATATTCGACTGTCGAGACTTTGCTATTACTTCAGCAATCTTTAGAGCTGTTCCAGATGGGGAATCAAGCTTATTTTTATGATGTGTTTCCTCTATTGAGACTTCATATTTCGATAAAAGTTTAGATAATTCAGAGATTGATCTGAGGGCAGCGTTAACACCGATGCTCATATTAGGCGCTAGTAGCAATGGTATGTCCCTACTAGCCTCTACAAGTTCTTCCTTTTGCTCTGAATTAAATCCAGTTGTGCCGATAGTGATTGGTTTATTGAGCATTTGACATTCTTTTACAGCATTAAGACATGGCTTTGGTAGTGAAAAATCTATCACAACATCAAATAATTCCCGATGTTTAGATAGGTTATCAGATAATTTTAAATTCAAATCGGTTTGTAATTTGTCTTTCTTGTCTACACCGAGCGTAACATTGAATTTTTGTTCCAAAGATAATTCATAGATTGCTTGACCCATTCTCCCAAAAAATCCATTGATAGCTATTTTACTATTTTTCATTTATCAAAAAATTCTTTTATTCCGTCTAGCCATGATTTTTCATTAGGTCTATGTTTTGATTTACTTTTAGAAAATGACTCATCTAGTTTACTCAATAAATCTTTTTGCTCTTTAGTTAAGTTCACTGGAGTTTCTATATTTACTTTACAATATAAGTCGCCTTTATACGATGATCTTACAGATTTAACACCTTTATTTTTTATTCTAAATGCTCTACCGCTTTGAGTACCAGCTGGAACAGTTAATTCAACTTTACCCTCAAGTGTTGGCAATATTATCTTGTCACCTAATGTTGCGGATGTAAAACTAATTGGTACCTCGCACAAAATATCATCTCCGTCTCTTTGAAAAAACTTATGAGGTTTAACGCTTACTGATACATACAAATCACCAGGCACCCCGTTGTTAGGTCCGCCCTCACCTTCTCCTGAAAGCCTAATCTGATCTCCATTATCTACCCCAGCGGGAATTTTAACTGCTAATTTTTTTGTTTCCTGAATAAATCCAGATCCACTACAATCAGGACAGATCTCTTCGATAACACTGCCCCTTCCTTTGCAAACTGGACACGTTTGTTGAACTGAGAAAAATCCCTGACTTACTCTTACCTGACCCTGGCCATTACAATGGTCACAAGTTTTCAAAGCAGTTCCATTTTTAGCACCAGTGCCTTTACAAGATTTACAACTAACTTTTCTTGGGACACTAATCTTTATCTCTTTTCCTTTGATAGCGTCCTCAAGAGATACCTCAATTCTATACTCTAAATCTGAGCCCCTTCTTGCCCTAGTTTGAGATCTTGAACCTCCACCGAAAATGTCACCAAAGACATCACCAAAAATATCATTAAAAGAGCCTCCCTGAAAACCTCCGCCTTGACCAAATCTCTGGTCTAAGCCATCATGTCCGAACTGATCATATGCTTGCCTTTTATTTTGGTCTGAGAGAACCTCATAAGCTTCTGAAACTTCTTTAAATTTCTTTTCAGCATTCTTGTCACCTTGATTACGATCAGGATGATATTTCATAGCCAATTTCTTATATGCTCTTTTAAGCTCTTGCTCTGAGGCGTCTCGAGATACACCGAGCAAATTATAATAATCGGCTTTTGCCATTATTTAGTGTTTTCTTTTGGTTCGTCTTGGCTATCTTCAACTTCTTGAAATTCAGCATCTACAGCATCTTTATTCGATGGATTTGCATTGTCATTTCCATCGGCACCCTGCGTTGTCTCGCCTGCTGCTTGAGCTTGTTCCTGATAAGCTTGTTGCGCAATTTTACCAGCAACCTCAGTAAGCTTCATTGTCAGATCTTTTATTTTTTCTATCTCATCAGTCTTTATAGCCTCTCTAAGATCTTCGATAGCCTTATTTGTGGAATCTACATCAGATTTATCAGCTTTGTCGCCCAAATCTTTAATAGCTTTTTCAGATCCATTAATCATAGCTTCTGCTTGATTTTTTGCATCAACAAGTTCTTTGACCTTTTTATCTGCTTCAGCATGCTTCTCAGCATCTTTTACCATGTTATTGATTTCTTCTTCACTAAGACCGCTTGAAGCTTTGATTATGATCGATTGTTCTTTTCCAGTAGCTTTGTCTTTTGCAGAGACATTCAATATTCCATTAGCATCAATATCAAATGTGACTTCAATCTGAGGCGTGCCTCTTGGTGCTGGCGGTATATCTGATAGATCAAACTTACCCAGAGACTTATTACCAGATGCAACTTCCCTCTCACCTTGAAGTACATGGACTGTGACTGCTGGTTGATTATCTTCAGCAGTTGAAAACACCTGTGATTTTTTAGTTGGTATAGTTGTGTTTTTTTCTATCAATGGAGTTCTAACACCACCCATAGTCTCAATACCTAATGTTAACGGTGTAACATCGAGCAGAAGCACGTCTTTGACATCACCTCCAAGAACACCAGCTTGAATAGCTGCACCCATGGCTACAGCTTCATCAGGATTAACATCTTTTTTTGGCTCCCTGTTGAAGAAATCTTTGACAGTTTCTTGTACTTTAGGCATACGTGTTTGACCACCAACTAGAATTACCTCGCCAATGTCACTTACAGAAACTCCTGCATCTTTAAGAGCTGTTTTGCATGGCTCCAATGTTTTCTGAACTAGATCATCCACTAGTGATTCTAATTTAGCTCTACTCAGTTTAAGATTCATGTGTTTTGGCCCTGACGCATCAGCTGTCACGTAAGGAAGATTAATATCTGTTTGTGAGCTTGATGATAGCTCTATCTTTGCTTTCTCAGCAGCTTCTTTTAGCCTTTGAATTGCAAGTGGATCCTGTTTAAGGTCGATACCTTGATCTTTTTTAAATTCATCAACAAGATAATCGATTAATCTTAAATCAAAATCTTCACCGCCGAGGAACGTATCGCCACTAGTTGATAAAACTTCGAATTGCTGTTCACCATCAATCTTAGTCATTTCAATTATTGATACGTCGAAAGTTCCTCCGCCCAAGTCATAGACAACAACCTTCTTTTCGTTGGATGCTTTATCAAGACCATATGCAAGAGCAGCAGCTGTTGGTTCATTTATAATTCTTTTAACATCAAGACCCGCAATTTTACCAGCATCCTTTGTTGCTTGTCTTTGTGAGTCGTTAAAATACGCTGGAACAGTTATTACGGCTTCCTTAACTTCTGCACCAAGATAATCCTCTGCAGTTTGTTTCATTTTCATAAGTATTTTTGCTGATACTTCTGGCGGCGCCATTTTTTTACCATTAACTTCAACCCAAGCGTCATCATTTGTATTTTTAACAATAGAGTATGGAACTAGCTTAATATCCTTTTGGACTGCTTCTTCATCAAACTTTCTTCCAATAAGACGTTTGATAGCATAGAGAGTATTGGATGGATTAGTCACAGCCTGTCTTTTAGCTGATTGACCAACTAGTGTTTCATTATCATCAGTGAATGCAACATATGATGGGGTTGTTCTATCACCCTCGCTGTTTTCAATTACTTTAGTTTTGTCGCCATCCATTATGGATACGCATGAGTTAGTTGTACCTAAATCTATTCCGATGATTGCCACTAATTTCTCCTATTGTGTTAATTACACAGGTAATATGGGTATAAAATGATATTTTTCAAGTCAACTTGTTCTTAATTACCACTACCAGAGCAGGTTTTATTACTCTGCCAACTAATTTGTAGCCTTTCTGAAGGACTTCCTCGACAGTATTATCATCTTTTTTGTCATTTTCGATAGTTTTTATGGCTTGATGCAAATTGGGGTCAAATTTTTCATTAATTGGATTGATTACTTCTAAAGAATTTTTTTCTAATAATGAATCAAACATATTTTTCAGAAGTTTGTTGCCCTCAATCAAGTTTTCTTTACTTATGCTGTCTGTATCTTGGGAAACTGCAATGTCAAGCGACTCGAAAATAGGTATTAAATCTAAAAATATCGATTCTGTGCTGAACTTATATGCATTACTTACCTCTTTTTCAGACCTTTTTTTTATATTTTCAACTTCAGCTTTTGCTCTAAGAAGAGCGTCATAGGTATCATTGTATTTTTCTTCCCAGGTTTTATTATCCTTTTCGTTATCTGAAGTAGCTTCATTTTCAGAATCAGATTCTTCGACTTCCTCAGGCGCAGTTTCTGTTGTGCTCTCTTTATCGATCATGTGTATGAACCTTAATTTTTCGAAAACATTTTAGCAGTAAAATCTACAATCTCCACTATTCTCTCATAATCCATCCTTTTTGGACCAATTACACCAAGAACTCCAACTGTCTCATTATTTTTCTGGTATGGCGCAGAGATTAGACTGCAGTCTGCTAGTAAATTTGTTCCAGACTCGTCACCAATATAAATCTGAATATTTTCATTTTTAATACATTTTAACATTAAGTCTTTAAGTGTCTGTTTTTTATCGAATAATTCTACTAAGTTTTTTACTTTATCGATTGAGTAAAAATCACTAGAGTCTACAAGTTTTTTTTGGCCAGTAACTACAAAATCTGCTGCATCCGGATAAATGAAGTTATTAAGGACTTTAAGAGCAGTATTAATCTCATCACGTATGCTCTCAAGTCCCCTAGTCAAAATTGATGGAATTTCTCTCAGCTCTATACCACCGAAATTCTGGTTCAAGTAACTCACACACGCATTTAGCTTAGAGAGAGATAAGCCATTTATATCGATAATTTTATTGTCGATATGATCATTCTCCATATAAACGACTGCTAGAGCTTTATTTGACGATAGTTCATGAATTTCTAGCTTATTGAATATTTTTTTATCGTTTTTGAACGAGCCAATTACAGCTGCAAAATCTGATAGCTCAGATATATATTCTGTAGCAGATGAGATTATAGAGCTCTCATTCAAATTGGACCTAATAAGGCTTTTTATTGATTCCTGCTCAGATTTTGATAATGGCTTTCTTTTTAGATTGTTATCAATGTAATATCGATAACCCTTAACCGTAGGAAGTCTGCCAGATGACACATGTGTAGATTCCACAAGCCCTAAACTCTCAAGTTTTATTAGATCTTTTCTTATTGTTGCAGTACTACAATTTAAACCAGTCTTCTTGAGCAGCCTATCAGAGCTAATCGCATTACCCTTTGATATGTAGTCCTTAACAAGGCATTCAATTAATATATTTTCTCTTTCTGTTAACATATAAAACTATTCACTATAATATCACTAATGATTAAAAGGCGAGAGACATATAATGTAGATGTAGGTGGAGTCATTATAGGCTCTTCACACCCTATCAGAATTCAGTCTATGACTAACACCCAAACGGAGGACAGTCTCAAAACTGCATCACAAATTAAAGAACTGTATGATAGCGGCTCCGAGCTAGTGCGCATAACAGTCAATAATGAAGATAGTGCTAAAAGTGTCATAAAAATCAAGGATTTATTAGTGAAATCTAATTATAACCTCCCCTTGATTGGAGATTTTCATTATAACGGCCACACCCTTTTGGCATGCTACCCTGAAGCTGCATCTATTTTAGATAAATACAGAATTAATCCTGGAAATGTCGGCTCCTCAGATAATAAAAATTTCACTGAAATCATAAATATTGCCAAGAAATATGATAAGGCAGTAAGAATAGGAGGAAACTGGGGTAGCTTAAGTAGATCATACCTAGAAAAGACGATAGTAGATGGTAAAAAATCTGATATGTATGAGGATATTATCAAAGACGCGTTAATCGACTCTGTCCTAAAATCGGCGGAGCTAGCTGAAGAACTAGGATTAGCTAGTAATAAGATTATATTGTCCTGCAAGGTGTCATCAGTCACTCAACTTGTTGAGGTATACACAAAAATTGCGAAAAAATGTAGATATCCACTTCATCTCGGCCTCACAGAGGCTGGAATGGGTGACGAGGCAATAGTCTCCTCTGTAGCTGCATTATCCATACTAATAAATCAGGGTATCGGAGACACGATAAGAGTGTCATTGACTCCAGATAAAATGGGTGCAAGAACACAGGAGGTCGATGTTTGTAAAAATATACTTGCTAGCTTGGGGCTAAAACAATACAAACCTAAAGTTGTTTCATGTCCAGGTTGCGGCAGGACATCCAGTAACTATTTTATAGAGTTGACTAAGGATATAAATAATCATATAGAAAACAATATGATAACCTGGAAATCTCAGTACAAAAATGTTGAAAATATCAATATTGCTGTGATGGGATGTATTGTCAATGGTCCGGGTGAATCCAAACATGCGAACATAGGTATAAGCTTGCCTGGAACAAATGAATCGCCTAGCGCACCTGTTTATGTTGATGGTGAAAAAGTCACGACATTAAGAGGAGATAGTATTAAAGAGGACTTTTTGAACATTATTGAAACCTACATAGTTAAAAACTATGAGAGGATTAGTTAGATTTGATTGTAACTATTGTTCTGTTGGCATCCGTGATCCACTCGCTCCATGATCCCACGTAAAGCTTTACATCTCTTATTCCAATAATTTCAAGCGCGAGGATATTATGGCAAGCAGTTATTCCTGAACCACACA